>CAZOLU010000566.1:0-2215 GCA_964580485.1 uncultured Saprospiraceae bacterium
TGGGGCATGTTGTGGTCATCTGGGGGGGGGGGCTTGTGCGCGCGAGCAACGCCCTTGATAATCAAGGGCGTTGCTGCTGTGCAGGCGTAGAGGCGCAGGTGCTGCGCGCAGCAGCAACGTTCTTGTTCCAAGCAAGAACGTTGCTCGCACACACACAAACACACACACACACCTGCGTGCTCTCACACACACAAATAACCCAAAAAAGCAAAATAAAAAATTCTAGACCTATTGCATCTTGAAAAAAAGCCCTTTAGTTTTGTGGCGAACATTCAAAAACAATCATCCCCAAAACTATAAAAATGCTAGAATTTATCCCTGGAGGAATCTATCATGTATATAATGCAGGGTGTGGAGAGCAAACTGTATTTTTTCAATCTCGCAACTACCATTATTTCATAAAAAAGATAAAAACACACATCAGCCCCTATGCCGATGTTTTGCATTATGAATTGAAAACCAATGCGATCAAGCTTTTAATATACGTCAAAAAAACAAAGCTATTCATTCCCGAGCGCAATCGAATACGCAGTTTAGCCGAAAGCATAGGAATTATGCTAAGATCTTATGCACAAGCTATCAACAAACAAGAAAAACGCAAAGGAGTACTCTGGCAGGGGCCAACCCAAGCAGCACTAGAAGGCTTTTATCCTTTAGCGGAAGCGGAAAAAGAGCAGGTTAAGTCAATTACAGCAACAAGTAGGGACAAGACTAAAGATCCCGCCAAAGTCTTAGCCCAAGATTGGAAAGCGCCATTAAGTACAAGAACAGACCAGAGCATTTACACAGCAAAGCCAGTCAAAGGCTGGAAAAAGTGTTTGCTATATCCCATACTCATCTATTTTGAGTTGAGCCCCTTCAGCATCAAGGTGTTTAGAATGCCCAAGAGACCATGGAAAGCCCGAAGGAGCAACAACAGTAGCTAACCCTCTTTCAAGCCCTTAATTTCCCAAGCAACATTATTTCTGGCAATGGTTTCATAATTACGTTGAAATTCAGGAGTAAAGTAGAGCACTTTGCGTTTGAGAAAGGTTTTGAGGATCTTTTTCCTACCACTATTATACACAAAATAAGAATACCAACTCTTATATTCCTCCCGAATAGCATCGGCATAGGCTTTATAAACGGCTGGTACTGCCGCAAGAATCGCTAGATCAAAATCCAGAAACCAAAGCTGATCCTCATCTTCAAGGAGTCGAGGACGATGCCCCGCAGTACTAAGAATGAGTGTGGAAACCTTGTTCAGTACTTTAGGCGGAAGGAGTCCAGAGAGCAGGGTGTTGGCCCACTGTGCACTTTGAGCTTCATTATCCTTTCGTTTTGCATTATAAATATAATCATGAAAAAAGATAGCAAGATCAACAGTTGATGGACTTTCGAGCTGATTTTGATATTGTTCACTCAATTGTAATAGGCTCCACAAATGCGATAAGTTGTGATAACTACGACTCCAATCGGTATATTCAAAATAAATTTGATCAAAAATGCTGGCTGCCTGGACAACCTTAATTTGATACGCTTCACAAGTGCTATACCATCGAGCCTCTACATAGTTTTCTTCTGCTTCATTTAGTTGCTTGCTAACTTGAATATTCAACATATATGCTACTTTTGAGTGAATTAGACCGTGTTTAAGGATGAGTAGTGTTTCTTAGCATTGAGTAACCTTTCGTTTAGTGAAATGTCTACCACATCATCCTACTCCTATTTAAACCATCGTATTTGTTCATTTATAGACTCCTCACTGTAAGTATAAATATTTTTTAGAAATCGAGGGAATGAAATTTTGAAAAGCAAGGCAAATACTTTAGTTTTGGGTAAGTTCTTACTCTTTTAATTATTGCTAACCTTTAACATAACCAATTGCAATGAATTTACACGAATATCAAGCCAAGGAACTTTTGGCAAGCTTCGGAGTACCTATTCAAAGAGGTGTTCTAATTGAGAACAAAGCAGATGCCGCAGATGCTTTTGCTAAATTACAAGAAGAAACGGGTACCCAATGGGCGGTAGTCAAAGCCCAAATCCACGCAGGTGGCCGCGGTAAAGGTGGAGGAGTTAAACTTGCCAAAAACCTAGACGAAGTCAACGAGCATGTAAATAACATTCTTGGCATGATGTTGAAAACACCTCAAACTCCAGGTGGTATGGATGGCGATGGAAAATTGGTTCGCAAAGTGTTGTTGACAGAAGATGTCTACTACCCACACCCAGA
>CAZOLU010000567.1:0-2202 GCA_964580485.1 uncultured Saprospiraceae bacterium
CTTTGGAAAACAAATTGGAGATAATGTGGCAGAGAAGCTGATGAAAATTGCCTATGATCATGGGGTCAATTTTTTTGATAATGCAGAGATCTATGCGCAGGGGCAGTCAGAGGTTGTCATGGGGAAGATTCTAAAAAAAATGGGTTGGAGAAGAAGTTCCTACTTGGTGTCGAGCAAAGCTTTTTTTGGAGATGGACATAAACTCCCGAATGAAACTGGCTTGAGTCGCAAGCACCTTACAGAAGCTTGTCATGCAGCCTTGAAACGCTTGCAAGTAGAATACCTCGATCTCTTTTTCTGTCATCGGCCCGATAAAAATACGCCAATAGAAGAAACTGTATTGGCTATGAATACCCTGATTCAACAAGGGAAGATTTTGTATTGGGGAACTTCCGAATGGTCGGCTCAAGAAATTATGGAAGCACACATGGTAGCCAAGGATTATCGCTTGATTGGGCCTACTATGGAGCAGCCACAGTACAATATGTTTCACCGAGATCGGGTAGAGGCAGAATATGCGCAAATCTACAAGACGGTGGGCTTGGGTACTACGATTTGGTCGCCCTTAGCTTCTGGTGTATTGACGGAGAAGTACTTGAATGGTATGCCCAAGGAAGAAACCCGACTGAGTATGGATGGTTTGGAGTGGTTGAAAGAGCGTAGCCTGACGGAGGAACGTATTACTAAGGTGCGGGGCTTGAAAAAAGTAGCGGATGAGATGGGTACTTCTGTGGCAAAATTGGCGGTAGCTTGGTGTGCTGCCAACCCTAATGTGAGTACGGTGATTTTAGGTGCTTCCAAAGCCCATCATTTAGAAGAAACCTTGAGTGCATTAGAGCTGTTGCCCAATTTTGATGCGGCTTTGATGGATCGCTTAGATGGAATTTTGGGGAATAAACCTATGGTATCACCATTCTAAGTAGATAAAATAAACGAAATGCTTAATATGATTCATCCTTTTAGAGACCTAAAGACTAGATGATATAGGTCTTGTCTAGCATCTAATAGTCTAGCGAATAGTCTATTGGTTGCTTATGGGCTCAAGATAAGGGATGAATCATGGTTTCTTTTTTGGCAAAGATCTTGTAGTTTTTATATCTTCGTTTAGCATATTTTTATAAGCTCAAAGCAAATCAAATCCTATGCGTACAATTATCAAAAAGGGGGATCATGGCCCCGCAGTGCTGGAATGTCAAAAACTACTTAACCAACTCGGCTATGGTTTGGTAGAAGATGGTATTTTCGGTGCGGTAACTGAGAGTATCGTCAAAAAATTTCAACGAGAACATCAACTGATCGTAGATGGAATTGTTGGTCCCAAAACATGGTCGGTCTTGGTGGATGCCGTACATCAAAAAGAGCAGGCTTTTCACTCGGTAGTAGATGAATACTTAGAGCTAAGTGTGGGTAATTTTATCAAGGAAACTACCGAAAAGCTTGGTGTAACTCTACACCATACGGTTACAGATGGCGATCCTGCTAGAGTTGTACAGGTTTGGGATCAAGATAGGAGAGGAGCCGTAGGCACACATTTTGTTATTGGTCGTACAATGACCAACGGCAACCCTATACATGATGGGAAAATTGTGCAGTGTATTCCTATGGAAAACTGGGCGCATCACATTCTTACACAGCGCATGGGCTTTTCTTCCAATCACAATCATTTGGTGAATAAATCTTATATTGGGATTGAACTTTGTAGCTGGGGAGCCTTGAAAAAAGAGGGGAATCGTTTTTATACTTTAGATGGGCGGGTGGAAATCCCTGCCAACCAAGTGGCGACCTTATACACCCCTTTTCGCACTTTTCAATATTGGCATAAGTTTACCAGTGCCCAAATTGAGGCACTTTATCGCTTGCTTAAAGCTTTGCGAAGTGAAATGAAAATTGATTACCGAAAGGATAAGGAAAAGCAGGTGAAAGATTGGTTTGAGTTGAGTTGGGATGCGATGGCCTTGCGTCGGGTGCTCACTACCCATACCAATTTTGAATACGGAAAGTTTGATACCTTTCCTCAACCAGAGCTCATTAACCTCATCAATGAAGTTTATCGTCTGTAAATTAAACTAACATATAAAACCGTACACCAATCGAAATTCAATTAATTTTACTAAACCCTAAAGGATACAGCTTGCGCATTTGGATTAAAAATTAACCCCTTAAGGGGTAATTTTTCTGATCTACGCAAGTCCTTGCCTTCAG
>CAZOLU010000568.1:0-311 GCA_964580485.1 uncultured Saprospiraceae bacterium
GTCCTAACGCACCATTGATCGCAATGGACGCTCGCTCTATCATGCCCGTATTTTTCTTCCCCAAAAGCTCCTCCAAAACGTTTTCTATAAACTGTTCTCCAAAGGAAAGGGAGGCATCGCGCGGCATCTCGTTGGGCAGATTGTCGATGGTCATCATGTCGATACAATGATTTTGATAGGGTTCTACCGCCTTCTTTTCATAGGGGTCGTAGCCAAAAACGGGCTTGGCAATCGTACTGGCAAAAAGTGTAGATGGAATCGAGGCTGTAGGCGCAATATCGCAGGTTATATCGGCGATCACTTTAATGTTA
>CAZOLU010000568.1:321-2191 GCA_964580485.1 uncultured Saprospiraceae bacterium
AGGGCATCCCTTAGAACAAGGTGGATCATAGCATAATAAGCATTTATTAGCTTCTATTATTGCTTGAGATAAATTAAAGCCTTCTTCCATATTTTTAAAATCATCTTTTGCCATATCTTCGGCTCTAAAAAACTGCGGGGCTTGGTTATCCCAATAAATCCCGTTGATCATAAGGTCGGCCACCTTGGTGTAAGGGGTGAATTTTGACTCATAATTCTGTGGGTTGGCAAAGAAGTCCTGTAAATCGAATGGATTGATGGGTTTGGACATTCCGCGATGCTTATTGTCCTGCCATTCTTGCCACTGTTCAGTACTCAACTTTTTCGTCGCATAATCCTCACAATCTAGCTGTGTAAAGACCGCATGATCGTAACTCTTCGCTAAGAAATCTGCTGGCGCAACTCGCTTGATTCCTGCATGTTCCAAGACCTCTGCAGCCCCATTGGCTACGCGACCACCACCCGTCAGGACCACCTTCATCGCAGGGAACTTGAGTGTTTTGTAATAAGCTTTAGCTTCGGCAAAGTCTTTGAACTTGACCATCTGGGGCAAGTTATACGCTTTTGTTCTTTTGCCATAAGTCATCAGCCCATTGTGTGCTCCTGCAATCCCTGCAAAGCGCCCAAAGGCAATGACGCGCTGTCCTTTTTCGTTGGTCAGCACCTCATAATCTGCCAAACGGATATTTTTTTCTAATACCGCCTGCAACAATTTGCGATTGTAGGGCTGTTCTTTGATGGTATGAGAGAAGAAAAAGTAGGTTTTATTGGGAATCAATTGCTCAATCGGCACCTCTTTCACCCCCATCATCACTTCACATTCAGAAAGATCTGCGTCTACCTTCAAACCTGCGGCACGGTACTCCTCATCGGCAATACAACGACTTGGGGATGGCTCAATAATAAAAGAAACCTCAGGATATTTTTCCTGAATAGCTGCGCATTGTTTGGGAGTAAGAGGGACTCTGGAATCTGGTGGATTTTTACCTTCTCGAATAATGCCAATTTTCATATTTTTAGATGATTAGATGGTGATATAATTAGACTAGAAGACTTAGAGACGCTAGACTAGGAGATTTTTAGATTACAATCCTCTGTGATTATTTTTGGGGCAGCTCACCAATAGGTTCGCTCCGCTATGCTACATGGCTCGCAGGTCTGCTCGGCCCTTCGGTCTGTTCTCGTCTAAGGACGAGACCACCATTGCGCAGCGCGGCGCCGGCCTGTTGAAAGTCTAGCGTCTCCTAGTCTAAAGGTCTATTCGTCTAACGTTCCCCAAAGGAAAAAAGAATTTACCAGAAAAAAAAGGGAGTTGGAACTTTTATAGGTCTTATTTAGTTTTATCTTTGCACAGCACTTGTAACAGTGTATAAGAAGTTTTTGTATGATGCTATGCGAGCCTGCGGATGGCTATGCGAGGGGCTTCACCGCCTCGCAGCTTAGCTGTCGCACTTTCAGCGCTCACAGACTAGGTTGAAAAACTTCTCGGACGCTATACTTGTAATCGGTGCTAAAAAGTTATTTTGAAATTTTGGGGCTGACTGGAATCGACAGCAGAGGACAGTAGCTAAGTAAGCATGCCGAGTCAGGTGTATTCACACTCGTTAAACTTGATACATAACCTTTTTAAGTGGCAACACTTATGCTTTGGCTGCCTAATCAACCTTTAGGTTGACGTAGCCATCAACGGGCTCCACGCTTGATGCTCAATACACAGCGTGCCGCCCATAACTCAACCTCTTGAGCTAGCCGATCGGCTTGTCTCCGACCGCTAGGCGAACCCTTTAGGGGGCTGGGTTAGTAATAGTCAGTGTTTGGACTTCCTACTAACTAAGATCTTAAACAAACACTATGTATGTAGAAAGCTTAGA
>CAZOLU010000569.1:0-2186 GCA_964580485.1 uncultured Saprospiraceae bacterium
GGCTCAGTCTTCTTTTTTGCAAAAAAATAAGACTGAGAGGATCGAAAATTGACAGTAATCTAGCTCTAGCCTTTCTCCAAAGGAGGCGAAGATCACTAGGCACAAAAAAACAGGTTAAATAGTTGCAAAATTAAAATATAAAAAGTGTAGATTTCTAAGCTGAAATTGTATTTTTGTGATTGCCAGCTGTATAAGGTTGGTTAATCAACAAGTGTTTTGGCCAGATTGCATTGCGATCTGGCTTTTTTTTACAAAAAAATAAAAGATCTTGTCCCCTTTTCTCAAAAGTTCTTGTATAAAATAATAGAAAGCTGCATTAACAGAAAATGCGTTAAAATTATAATCATAAAACTTCATCAAGATGAGAAATTTAATTTTGTTAGGTATGCTCCTACTTTTGGGAACAAGCTCTATTAGTTATGCACAAGATTTTAAGGGGAGTAAAGATCACCCTCTGATCAGCCGCTACCAAGGATCTACCATTAAATCCTATGCACAGAACAACTATGAATCTTACACCCTGATTTTAGAATATTATGCTGAAAAAAGAGAAGTGGTAGAAGGCGAGTTTACCTCTATTGTTTACCATGCTCCCGCAGGTCGCTCTCAGCTCGAAGTGCATCGCAACTATCAAAAAGCCCTAACGCAACAAGGATTTACACCATTATTTGATTGTACAAAATGTGGAACACATCGCTTTACCCCTTATTTGAACTTTAACTATTTACCCTCAGAGCATTATAGCGAAGTAGGTGTGTTTGATTCTGGGAATTATAGTGTTTATAAAAAAGGAGGAACCTATGTGGTACTCAATTCTGCTACCAACTATGATAATATTGCAGTAACGGCTGTTGATATTATTTATAATAAAGAGATGGATGAAGGAATGGTAAAGGTGAATGCTGATTTGATTGCCAAAAGCTTAAAAGAAAAGGGGAAAATTGCTATTTATGGTATCCATTTCGACACTGGAAAATCCACTATAAAGCCTGATTCAGAGCCTACCCTCAATGAAATTGTCAAATACCTAAAAGCTAACCCCACGGTCAATCTTTTTGTAGTAGGACATACCGATATGCTAGGCACCCTTGCAAATAACATGAGTTTATCTGAAGCTCGTGCTGCAGCAGTAGTTAAGGCCTTGAGTCAAAAAGGGATTGCCAGTAGTCGACTAACCCCCAAGGGCGTAGGTCCACTCGCTCCCGTTGCTAACAATGCTACCGATCAAGGCAAGGCTAAAAACCGCCGGGTAGAATTTGTGTTGCGCTAGTGGCTTTATTCAAAACTACAGAACCGTACATATTTTCGAAGCCTATGTCAAAGGGGTCTTTAGGACTTTTTGTATAGGATTTAGTAAAGTTAATTAGATCTCAATTTGTATACGGTTTTGTCTTCAATATATTCTTAATCTAAAAATAAAAATCATGTATAAGTATATTAGTTTGATTGCGTTACTCGGATTATTATGGAGTTGTGCTAATGAAAATACAGCCAAGTCAGGCGAAAATTCGAATCAAAATGATAAAAATAAGAGCAGCAAAGCTTCGGCTAAAATTGATGCACCCTGCGAGCTTATTCCAATAGATCAGCTCAAAGCGGCGCTTAACATCACAGAATTGGAAGTGAGTTCTCAAACGAATAAAGATGAAAAAAACAAAATTTACGACTGTACCTACGAGTGGGAAGATGGCAAACGCTATGGAGATTTCACGATTGGCTATGATGCTAGTGATCAAAGAGGCTATCCCTCCGAAGAAAAAGCTTTGGCTGCGCTAGAGCGTGCGGTTGCTGTTTTGAAAAAAGGCATCAGTGCTAAGTCTGAAATAAAAGATAAGGAGGCAGAGAAGTTGGCAGAAGGTAAAAATAGCAATCAGGATGGCAATCTTGATCTAACCCTCAAGATGAACTTTGGTCGCATTGATGAGGAAGTAGGCTTCCCCGCCGCTTGGAAAGCTGCAGACCCCAAGGCAATGCTAGCCCTACACCAATTGATGTTTGTCAAAGGAGGGTATATGTTTACCATCACCATGTCTTTCAACAAAGCATCTGAGGTAGATGTAGCTAGCGCCAAAAAATATGCGATTGCTGCAGCCAAAGCCCTGAGCTTGTAAAATTACCTATACTTTCTTATTAAAGAAACATAAGCCATCCCTTATCTTGAGCCCATAGAGCAGATTAAATACTGC
>CAZOLU010000570.1:0-2178 GCA_964580485.1 uncultured Saprospiraceae bacterium
ATACAAGCCTTGATTGATTTTGTATCTAACTTCTAATTGTTGTCTGAAGAGTAAAACGGTATTTCTAGAATTGTCTTCTAGCTCAATAGTACTTAGGTCTTTACTGACCTTATACAAAGCTTTCTCAGAAAAAATAGCGAGTTCGCCATCCAAGGCATCTTCAAAGTTTTGAAAGTTGTCTGTAGGGTCTTTGACGGCTTCCCAGAGTTGGAAGAGATGGAGGCTGTCATTTTCTAAATAAAATACTTGATTGGCAAAATTGCTACACCAAATGCGCCCGTAACGATCTTCAAAAATAGCACTAATAGACTTGTTGCGTACTTCTGAATTGACATAGCGTTTAAAATGTTGCCCATCGAAGCGTAGCAGCCCTAAGGTAGAGCCTATCCAAAGAGCCTTGTCCCTCGATTGAGTAATCCAATACAACTCATTAGTCGGCAGTCCATCACGAGTATTGTAGTTGATGGAGTAGGGCGTTTGAGCCTGTGTAAAAACAAAGGATAGTATGCTGAGTAAAAAAATAATCTGCCTCATCGTAATTACAAAATTACACAAAAACTGCTATCTGTTCTAATCAGATCTACATTTCAATGAAATTCTACTGCATTTCATCGACGCAAAGCGGCATTCTATGCAATTGTTCAGAATCCGGAGAAGGGAATGGCTATGTTTGTAATCATCAACGAAAATGCATTAAAAAAAACAGAGATTAGAATTATGAAAAAACTGTTACTACTGATTATTCTTTTAGGGTTCAACCTTAATAGTCAAGCAACTATTATTTATGTGAACCCTGCTGCTACTGGGAATAATGATGGAACAAGTTGGGCAAATGCCTACACGAATCTTCAACTTGCATTTGATAATCTCAACCCAGGTGCCAACGATTCTATTTTTGTTGCAGAAGGTACTTACAAGCCTAGTGGAACCGCAACAAGTGATTGTCTAGAGATTACGGAAAAATGCTCAATATTTGGGGGCTTCCCTGCTACGGGCAATCCTACTTTTAGCGATCGTGATTGGAATACCTATATTACGTATTTTGATGGAGATTTGAATGGGGATGATATTGAACATGATCTTACTCAAAATAAGTCGGACAATTCAGCGCGAATACTTTGTGCTTATGCGAGTACTGAAAGAATTACGATTGATGGAGTTGTTTTTAAAAATGGGGGGAGCACTGCAGGGGGTAATGCTGCGGGTATCGCCTCTTCTTCTTTTTTACATATTAGCAATTGCCGTTTTGAGGATTTTATCAGTGGCTCGTTTGGCATCATTCGCCTTGCTAGCTCTGCAGGGGGAGCAGATTCTTCTTATTTTAGTAATACCCACTTTTATTTTAATGCAGCCAACACTGGAACCGCATTGATTACTGCTCAACACAATGGTTCGGTGATTATAGAAAGTAGTACATTTAATTATACTATTGGAGGGCGTGAGGAGTTTTACATTACCAACCCAAGCATATGGAAAATGACAAATTGCGTATTTGCTAATCGAGTTAATGCTGCAGGACTGGTGGATAATACGGTACATTCTTTAACTTCCAATAAGACTAGTGGTTCGACTATTGAAATTAACCACTGTACCTATTATAATGTAGATCAGCCATTCTTCGTTTGGCCAGATCGCACAGCCTACTACACCATAACCAATACCTTTTTTGATGTTGCGAATGAGCAAAGCGCATTTTTGTTTAGTGATGGTAATACCGCTTCTGGTGCTGCTGACTCCATAAGTATTATGCTAGACAGTGTAGCTTGTTCCACAGATAGCATTGTCAATACAACAAATAGTAGTGTGACGGTTTTTAATCCAATTCTTCCGGGTACATTCAACTATGCTACAAAGGATAGCATCAACAATATTTTTATCCTAGATTGTTCGTCTGAATTTGTCAACCGGGGGCTTGTAGTTCCTTCCATTATGGTAGATATTGAAGGAAATAGCCGCAATCAAGGAGGGCAACCAGACTTAGGAGCTTATGAAACGGGTTGTGTTTCGATACCTAGTAGTTTGCTTTCTACTCAGAACGAAATAGCTAAGCTCTTCCCCAATCCTGCTCAAAACCTACTTCATATCCAAACAAAAGGGCTAAGCTTTAACCAAATTCAATTGATTGATCTTCATGGGCGGATACAGCATATTGAAATCGCTCCAAATCACCAATATCAA
>CAZOLU010000571.1:0-1284 GCA_964580485.1 uncultured Saprospiraceae bacterium
CAACCAACGTCGAGCACAGTTGCATAGTGTAGAGCCGAATGCAGCACATTTTGCTTTGGCCGAATTGGATCAGCATTTTGAGGTATGTATTATCACTCAGAATGTAGATGATCTACACGAAAGAGGTGGTTCCAAGCGGGTGGTACATCTGCATGGCGAGTTGCTGAAAGCACGTTCCTCGTTGGATCCTACCTTAGTTTATGATTGGCCCAATGACATTAAAGAGGGGGATAAATGTGAAAAAGGCTCACAATTGCGCCCTCATATTGTATGGTTCGGAGAAGCTGTACCCCTTATTGAAGCCGCCGCACAGATTTCTTCTATTGCAGATATTTTTATTGTGGTTGGAACTTCTATGCAGGTTTATCCTGCTGCGGGTTTGATTGCCTATGTAGAGCCCGAAGCGCCCAAGTTTTATGTAGATCCTAGCCCCGCTTCAATTTCAGGTATTAACAATGTTAAAGTGCTTGCAGAAGCCGCTAGCACTGGAGTACCTGCGTTAGTTGCGGAGTTGATCGGAAAATATGCCAACTAGTTTTATGCTGTCTAAAGAAGAAATGGAAAAAAATCCTTGGACTACCCTGTCTAAGGAGGAAAAATACAACAACCCCTGGATTCGTATAGTAGAGCATCAGGTTTTAACGCCCAATGGCAATCCTGGAATTTATGGAGTTGTGCACTTCAAAAATAGGGCAGTGGGTGTTATTCCAATTGATGAGGAAGGCAATACTTGGTTGGTGGGGCAGTATCGCTATACCTTGAATGAATACAGTTGGGAGATTCCTGAAGGGGGCTGCCCTGAGGGGGAATCTTTGCTAGACACTGCAAAACGGGAATTACTGGAGGAAACTGGGCTAGAAGCTGAGCATTGGGAGGAAATTCTAAAGATGCATACCTCCAATTCTGTAACCGATGAAGTGGCTTATACCTTTGTAGCCAAAGGACTTACTCATGGTCAAGCCATGCCTGAGGACACCGAGGAGCTAAAGCTCTGGAAAATGCCCTTAGAACAGGCTTTTGAAATGGTTATGAATGGGGAAATTACAGATGCTTTTTCCGTAGCATCGCTACTCAAATTAAAGGCATTATTAGCCAATGGACACTAAATGTAGAGGATTCTACACTTGGGTAGTGCTTTGCGAAGTAGGCTGCGCTCTGTTTTTGCTACAAGGGAGTGAAAAAGTTTGAGCATTCGGAGCTGAGGCATTCTACTAAGCACATCTAAAAAACTCAAATCCATCTCATACTGCATGATGCTAAGTTTGCGCAAACTTTGTATCTCAA
>CAZOLU010000571.1:1294-2174 GCA_964580485.1 uncultured Saprospiraceae bacterium
TTCCTCAGGGAGTTGCTGGAGGTCTGTGCCTTTGAGGCGAAGGCTATGGAGTTTTTTTATTTTGCTGATATTGGGGTGCAAATATCCAATTGAAGAAAACTCTATACTCAATTCTTCTAAAGCTGGTATTTGATGAAGGTGCTGACCTACTCCTTTTTGATTCAGATGAATTAACTGCAATTCCTTTAAGGCCACACAAGCACTCAGCGTTTTGAGTTGAAATTTGTGGAAGGTCATCGCATCTAAAACTAATGATCTAAGATTAGGCAACTGCGCCAAGGCTTTGGGGGGTTCTTGGGCAAGATTCAAAGATTGGGTAGCTAGCATTTTGAGTAGCTTGCGCTCTGATAGCAGGTTGCTTTGAAAAGGGTAGATTTCATCATGCAAGGGTAGTAGCTCAGCCTGTCCTAAGTCTAATTCTTGTCCTTTTGCCAATGCAATCGCCAATTCAATATTATTCGGCTCAGCAGTTTTAATCAATTCCCATACTTTTTCTTGAAGATCCATCCTATTGAACTTAAAAATAAAACAGTAACCAGACTATTGCGACAACACTTAAACACAAAACCATCCATCCTCCTTGAATAAAGCCCTTGCGCTCTCCACCTGTAAAGGCCTGTTTACGTCCCCAAAAAGAGAGCAATAGTCCTAGCAATAAATACAGCACAATCATACTCAAAAAAATCATTTGACGGTTGAAATGACTGTTGCTATTCTCATAGGAGCTAAAAGGGTAAACCCATTGTAAAACGGCAAAGGTTCCTCCACCTAGCAGTCCCATACTTAACAAAATAAAGTAAAAAATGATGCGTTGTTGTGCGCTCAGCATAAGCTTGGGTAATTTTTGGTATAAAACCGTACATATTTTCGAAGCCTGTGC
>CAZOLU010000572.1:0-2168 GCA_964580485.1 uncultured Saprospiraceae bacterium
AGCCGCCATATCAGGACAAAAGACTGGAATTTAACAAGTAGATAGAAATTTAAACCTGCTCTAAAATACACTTAGAACTTCAGCCCCTAGTAGCAAGGCCTAAGCAAAATAGGTAGGGAAAAATTATTGAATCAAGTGCTAACGATCCGTATGCAAGATATTAAGCAAAAAATCCTAACGGTTGCCAAACAAAAGATAGAAGAGAAAATACACCGCCTGCAACAATCTATGGAAGAAATCCAAGCAGCTGCCAATGAAGAAACCAAAAGTAGTGCAGGAGATAAGTATGAAACGGGACGAGCCATGATGCATTTGGAAAAGGAAAAGTATGCCCAGCAATTGGCTACGCAATTTGAATTGCTGAAAACCCTCCAGCAAATCGATCCCCTAAAGCCTTGTGAGCAGGTCACACAGGGTGCCCTAGTGTATAGCAGTGCTGGCAATTATTTCCTTTCAGCGAGTTTAGGTAAGCTTGTGCTCGGCTCTGAAGTTTTTTTCGCACTCTCGGCACAGGCCCCGTTGGGGCAGCAGCTGCTGGGCAAGAAAGTAGGAGATCAATTAAGCTTTCGGAATCAAAAAATTAAGATTCTGAATATCATTTAAATGGCTAAATAACTGCCCTTACTTTTTGGTTGCTGAGCAGGCTAATTTTCGATCATTAAAACGAATAGAGCCTCGCCCCATGGTTGTAGCATCACGTAAATCTGCCTCAAAAAAGACCAATTGATTGCCATCAAAAGCGGACAATAAAACCCGATCTTCCTGTATGGTGCCTTCCATATTGATGGTGCTACTATCTTTTTCAGTTTTCAAACTAGCCTTAACAAAATTGTCCTCCACCTTGAAATCAATACGAGCAGCGATCAACTCCCCCTCTTCTGCCAAGATATCCATTGCCCAAGCCCCACTAATATCATAGGCAGGGGGACGACGCAGATCTTTGAATCGAAAATCTTTGCCATGCTGTGCATAAAATTCGATTGGGTATTCTTTTTTATTCATATCATAAAGGTACCCTTCCACCAAATCCACCTCATAGATCAGGCGTAGATATTTTTCGTATTGGTTAAAATAGAGATAAATTGTATCCCCCCAAAACCTTAGACTATCGGGCTTCACTTGAGTTTCTCCATTCAGAAATTCGATATGGGTGTTTTGTCCCTGCTCATCGACCTTCACTTCAAAATTGATTGGAACTTTTTCTGGAGCATCGGCATCACCAAATACAAATAAACCTCTCCACATACCTGGTGCAATATGTTCAAAGGTGTTATCTGATTGTTGTATTGCAAAACAACCACTTAATAAGATGCTAATGCTTAAAATTCCGCAAAACTTATAAAATAATTTCATATTTTTATTAATTTCTATAGACCCTGGGTTGATTATTCTAACAAGTTTGTCCAGACAAAGTTAAAAGCCTATTTATATTTTTTGGCTCTTTGTAGTTAAAGAAATTAGAAAATCTTAGCCCACCCAAAACTCAAACCCATGATTTACAGCAAAATACGCCAAATTTTACTCTTATTTGTTCTATTATTTCCTTTTTATCAGCTTCAGGCACAAATAGCAACTCATCCTCACCAAGCAGTAGTTTGGCGAGGATTTGATCACAACTGGACTTACAACCACCGTATCAACCGTTTGGGGAGTTATATTTGTACCCAAGACTCTATGGGAGCGATCTCCTGCCATGCGAGTGCCTCAGGCTTGGGGGCCGACAGTACTTTTTATACCAGTTATTTTAGTTGTGTAGAGAATGAACAACTGGGTTTTCAAGAAGGAGTCGCATCCATTAAACTTGTAGGTAAAGAAAACCAACTCCTCAACAAAACGCTAGAGGTCAGTATTCCAGCACACAGCACTACTCTTAATAAGGAGGAGTATATCAGCTTGCTCAATGGCTTCGATATTAAAGCAATAAAAGGAGCCGACAAGCTACAGTTCTTCCGAATTATTGTGGATGATGCCTACTATGCAGCAGCTACAAATGAAATTATTTTCAACATTAGAGTCTCTATGGTGTTTAACTGCCAGTCTTTAGAATGCTCTAGGTTTAACCAGAAGATAGTTTATGACCTAAAAATCTATTACCTCATCATCGCAGGACAGGACGAAGTCTTATCTACCGCCCATAAAAACATCAGCAATCATTGTCGATCGTTACT
>CAZOLU010000573.1:0-2167 GCA_964580485.1 uncultured Saprospiraceae bacterium
TGTTGAATCGTTCGCTTTTTGATAGAGATCAAATTTATGTGACCGAAAAAGATGAGTCTGGGGCAAGCGTATTGTATGCTTTTTCTGATTATAATTTTGGGAAGATGAGAAGCCCTAACTTGGCTCAGTATTATGAATCTGGAAAGGTAGGGGGAATGCCTCAATTGTTTGTCTCTTATATCAATTCTATCATCACGAAATATTTAGAGCATGGGCAGCAGGAAAAAAAATCGGCGGCGCAGCGCTAGAAAATCTTTAAGGAAAGGGAGAGCAATTGTTGAAGAGCAAAAAGAAACTCCTGTGGAAAGCTCTTTTGAAAAAAGAACAGGCGGAAAGTTAAATCTGTCAAAAAATATTTTGATTGTTTGTGAAGGAGAAACAGAGGCGGCGTACTTTTTTGCTTTAAAGAAGTTTTTGGATCATAGACTAATTCTTGGAGTGGAAATTCTACCCGATTTAGATGCTCAAAGTGAAGACAGAGGATCAGGCGTATCTGCATTGCCTAAGATGTTAGATTTAGCATTGGAGAAAATGCAGGAAAAGGATTATTCTGAGGTATGGATTGTGCTAGATAATGATGAAGGCAATGGAGCTAACATTTATCGAAAAGATGACCAAGTGGAAATTCAATTTGACCTAGCTCCTTTTCAGCAAGGCGAAAGCTGCTGTCTTTACTTTGACCTAAGGGAGCTTTATCCCAATAAGGGAAAACGGCTTTGTTATATTTTTATCGCTTAGAGTGCTAAAATAGGGGGAGAAATGGGTTTGGGGATGAGCTGAAAATTTGCTAAAAGTAGTATTTGGGGCTCAACGCTACTCTCCATTCGTTTTTTTGTATTTTAGTGCAAACTAATATCTTTACTTCGCTGCATTTTTAATCTTATTCTTAAGCGAGATTAAAAATGCAGCGAAGAATCAACAATACAATAGATTGATGGGAAATAAGAAGTTAATAAATTTACATGAGGAGCTGTTCCATTTTCTGATGAATTATCGGAAAACTTCTAAACATATAGAAAACCCTAGCTTCCTTTTTCGCAATCTTGATGATAGAGAAGCACTGAGGGAAGGACGTTGGTTTTATGATTGGGATGGAGGCAATAGAGGAGTAGTGAGATTATTTTTTACATTGGGGGAGAAGAAAGAACGTTATCCAAATAATATAGAATTTAAGATAGGAACAGGAGGCTCCTGGAAAATTATAATTACCATAGAAGAAAGAAAGGGTAGTGGTCGTGCTGATACCCCTTGGAGGTTTTGGAAGGACTTGGTGCAGCGCTTTAACAATATTGCTCATGCTGATTTTGATGATGAAGACATATTAAATAAGAGACCCCACCGAATTTATTTACGCCCTTATGAACGGAACTATCGAATAGGTCTCGAAGATGGATTAGACACCCTTTTTAATTTCCTAAAAAAAGAAGAAAATTATTGGCCTTATGAAAATGAGAGCCTACCTTTTTCCCTCATTTCCGAATCTGAATTTCAACAGAACTTAGCTATCATCAACAACTATCGGCGCGAACAAAAAGCCAAGGCTGTTTATCTCAATGGTTTTCATATCAAAAACTATCAGGGAATTAAAGAAACAGCTTTGGAAGGGCTTCCCGATCAGCCCAATTGGATTTTTTTAACCGGCGAAAACGGATTTGGAAAAACCTCCTTACTCAAGGCAATTGCAGCAAGTTTGTATGGCGATGCTGCTGATATCATTTTGCCAAAGAATAAAGCATCCAAAATTGTGGTAGATTATTCTTACAAAAGGGCCGATGATGTCGGAATATTAGTTCACAATGATACGGAATACCCTTTGTTTTTCAGAACCATGCCGATGCTGGCAACCTACGGTCCATCCAGACTGGAATTGCAGGCGCAGGGCAGTCATGGGCAGGAAGCTAAAAATAGCACGCCCACTTACAGCCTTTTTAATACCGATGGCATTTTAAAAAATATAGAAGCAGAGTTGGCCATCTCTTATTATGATGCGCCCCGAAAATTTGAAGCGATTTGTGAAATGCTTACAGCTTTAGTCCCTTCATTGGCAAGGGTAGAACTGGACAAGAAAAATCGGAAAATATTATATTATGAGAAAGTAAAATCGGAAGAGGAAGGTAGTGTTTATGAGCCGGTTGAATTCGGGCAGCTCGCCGCAGGCATTAGAAGC
>CAZOLU010000574.1:0-2163 GCA_964580485.1 uncultured Saprospiraceae bacterium
TTGTGGCAATTCCCTAGAGCTTAGGTTGGAGTTGGAGCGATTCTTTATTGATAAAACACTGCTATTTGCAGAAGGAATTCTAATGAAAGTAGACTTCAACTCCACGGAACCCATGAGCACTATGCCGCTGGTCGTTAGCAATCGGTTTTACAATCAATATGCACTCAATATACAAGACTTTGTCCCCACTTTTAATCACCATTTTCCAGCCGAATTATACACTCCAAAATTGGAATGGGAAGACCTAATCTTACCTAAATCAACGCTGGATTCGATAGAAGAAATAAAAGACTGGATCACTCATCGCGACGCCATCTTCCAACAGAAGAAAGCCAAAAAAATGCTGCAACCAGGTTTTAGGGTATTGTTTTACGGTGCTCCCGGAACGGGTAAATCGCTTACTGCTGGATTGATCGGCAAATCGACCAACCGGCTGGTATTCCGTGTGGATCTTTCTAAAGTCATTTCCAAGTACATCGGAGAAACCGAAAAAAACCTCGCCAATATCTTCGACCAAGCGCAGCATAACGACTGGATATTATTCTTCGATGAGGCCGACGCCCTTTTTGGTAAACGAGTAAAGGCAAACGATGCGAAAGACCGCTACGCCAATCAGGAAACGGCCTACTTACTGCAACGCATCGAAACTTTTTCCGGTATCGTCATTTTAGCTTCCAATCAAATCGGCAATCTGGATAAAGCATTTGCCCGGCGCTTTCAGGCGGTTATTCACTTTCCTAAGCCCGGATTTTATGAACGCATCAAATTATGGAAGAACACCTTCGAGGGTTTCCATTTCGATAAACCCTATGACACCGCTGAAAATCAAACCCAACTATGGAAAGAACTTGCTGAAAAAAGTCAACTTACAGGGGCAAATATTCAAAATATACTAAGAAAAAGCTTACTGCTGGCGCAAAAGGGAAATTGTGGACTGCTAAGGAAAGCAGATATTGAGGTAGCTATGGAGGGGGAGATGGAGAAGGAGAAGCGGATGTGAAAAGTCCATAGAGCTATATTTATGTAAAAGCTATAAACTGTAGTTATCAATTTAGTTGAAATTCCTATTGCTTTCTTCCTATTGTGGAACTTCAATTTGAATATGAGTGTCAAAACGTCCTCCTCTTTTTATAATCGACAAATCTACTTCCATACCTGAAATAGACTCTAATTCTCTTCTGAGAGATTTTATTTCACCAATATTGCTGCTGCTTTTAACGTGGCTACTTTGTATTTTACCTGTTTCCATTGCGTGCATCATAGTCCTGTACCTACTAGTTCCTATTTTAGGATTTCCAAATGCGCTTCTTATTAGATCATCAAACTTTGATTGGCTTACTCTAATACCGAAATCAACATCTGAAATTGAAACTGCAGAACCTGTAACTCTACTACCTTGCACAAAGACTTCTCCATCTATAGATTGTATACTTGCATTACCGTTTATCTTTTCAAGCATTGAATTCCATTTACTAGTTGAGATACCAATTGGTTTATTCATTGGAAGAAACCGAACACGTAATGGTCCGGTAATTCCAACTACTCCTAAAGTTCCAGTTAATAGTCTTTCAGTAGTGCTTAATCTTCGTCCGCCTTGATATTCTCCTGTTTGAGCAGTTTTAAGTGCGTCTCTAAGTGTGGCACCAGAAGTTGCTCCAGTTGCTGCTTCCCCAATCGAAACGCCACTCTCATATGATCCTAATACAGCGAGAGTTCTTGCAATTGGCTTACTGATTATTCCCAGTCTTCCTGCGTTTCCTGCAGCTCCCAGTCCAGCCGTTCCTAGAGTTATAGCTGTATCAACGGCAGTATCTCTAGTCCATAAACTTGCAAAAAGACCTCCTGTCCAACCACCTGCTTGCTTGAAAAAACCAGAAATCCCTCCTTCTTTTTCACCTTCAACTACTAAATCTGCATAAAATTGAGCTGCATTCTCTCCTGCATTTGTTAAGGGAATTGCAAAATCCCCTTCACTACCCCTAAGTTTGCTGGAATCTGGACTGTTTCTATGCGGAGTTCGTTGAATGGTATTTTGTTGTTGTAAAGTATGCGTCAACTCATGCGCCAACAGTCGTTGCCCTTCTGTAGCAGTGGGCTGAAACTCCCCCCGATTAAAATACACATCAGAGCCATGCGTAAAGGCTTGGGCTCCGAGCTGTTGAT
>CAZOLU010000575.1:0-2155 GCA_964580485.1 uncultured Saprospiraceae bacterium
TAAGGGGTTGATTTTAAATCAAATTACGCAAGCTGCATCCTTTCCCTGGGGATGCTCCAAAGGAGTCCTTGGGACCTTTGGCATAGGATTCAGTAAAGTTGATGAATCTCAATTTGTGTACGGTTTTATATTCCCTAAAATATTAACCCTCGATTTAACCTCTAGTTAATAGAAGAATTGTATTTTTAGTGAAATTAATTCTCATCACAAGACCTTTATTTATGAAAACCACTAGTTTTCTACTTTGGATCAGCCTATGTTTGGGGCTAAGCAGCTTAAATGCCCAAGTTTTTCAAGACAATTTTTCCGATGGAGATTTCACCAGCAATCCGAGCTGGTCGGGCGACAACAGTCTATTTATTGTGAATGCATCAAATCAATTGCAGTCGCAAAGTCCTGGTGCAGCCAGCTACTACCTAAGCACCGCATCCAGCACCGCAAGCAACTGTCGCTGGGAGTTTTTTATCGATCTGCAATTTGCCACCTCGGGGTCCAACTACGTAGATGTATACCTCATGGCTGATGACGCAGATCTGACGGCTGCCAACAACGCTTACTTTGTTCGCTTGGGGGAAACCACCGATGAGATTTCCTTATACAAAAAAGTAGCTGGAACCGAAACTAAGATTATTGATGGGACAGATGGTCTAATCAACAGTTCTAGCTCCAACCCTTTTATGATTCGGGTAGAACGAACCTCTTCCGATGCTTGGACCTTAGAATACGATGACCAAGGTTCTAATCCTAGTAATGGCTATGTGTTGGAGGGTACGGTGGTAGATGCCGATGTAATAAGCAGTACGCATTTTGGGGTTTTGATTGAACAATCGGCTGCGGCCTCTCCCGTCAACAACCACTTTTTTGATGATTTTGTGATCGATACCCTTGTCGCCGATCTTACTGCGCCAGACCTTAGTTCTGCGCTAGCCACCTCTGCTACTAATGTAGATCTGCTCTTCGATGAGCCTTTGGATGCTACTACCGCAAATAATGCAGCCAATTATAGTATCAATAATGGTATAACGGTCAGCAATGCACAACTGGATGGGACGAATCCAGCTTTGGTTCATCTCACGGTAAGTGCTATGACAAGTCAGACGACCTATCAAGTAACGGTATCCAATATCGAGGATCTTTCTGGGAATGCAATCAGTTCAGATAGTGAAAACTTTACTTATGTAGAAGTACTTCCTGCAGGATTTCAAGACATTATTTTCAATGAGATTATGATTGATCCCAACCCCGTCGTCAATTTACCAGAAGCAGAGTTTATTGAGCTCTACAACCGATCCAATCAAGCCATTGACCTCGATATGTATGAGCTGACGCATATTTCTGCAAGTAGTGGTGCCGAAACGAAGCGCAATTTGGGAACTTATATTCTACAACCCGGAGATTATGTGATTCTACACAATGATGCTGCCTATACGGCGGCTCCCAACAATTTGCAGATTCCAAGCTTCCCTTCGCTCAACAATACCAGTGCTTATTTGATTTTGAGAGATACAGCAGGGGGTAATATCATCGACAGTATTTTGTATGACAATAGCTGGTATCAGGATGCTAACAAAGATGGTGGGGGATGGTCTATTGAATTGATTAACCCCAATTTGGTTTGTAAGGGGGGGAATAATTGGATTGCTTCAAATGATGTGAATGGTGGAACGCCTGGGGCAGTCAATTCGGTATTTGATAACAGCACGGATACTACAGCTCCGGTGATTGTAGAAGCTCGTCAGTCGGATGTTAATAAAGCCGTACTTCGTTTTGATGATATTATGGACCCCATAGATGCAGCCAACCCTAGCAATTACTCCATTTCTGGGGGACTTTCTGTTATTTTTGCCCAACTATTGGATCAATATACCGTAGAATTGACCTTCAACATCAACCTCAGTGCCAATAATACTTATACTGTTACAGCTTCTAATGTTAGTGATTGTGTGGGGAATATTGCCACTCGTAGTGCAGATTTTACCTATTATGAGGTAGTCAATGCTGCGCATTATGATATTTTAATTAACGAGATTTTTGCTGATGCTAATCCCTCGGTAGGTTTACCTGATAAAGAGTATGTGGAATTGTATAATCGTTCTAATAAGAATATCAATCTAGAGAATTATGAATTTACAGATGGTACGAGCAATATCGCAGT
>CAZOLU010000576.1:0-2154 GCA_964580485.1 uncultured Saprospiraceae bacterium
AAGCGAAAGGATCCTAGCAGCCCGATTTGACCGAGCCGTTCCCTTTCTCCTTGGGACCTTTGGCGTGGGGTTCGGCGATCAGGGGCTAAATAGTTACCTCGTTTCTTTATTTTACTCAAAAGAATAGGGCTGGTCTTTTTGTGCTTTTTTCGCTCTTTTTTTTCTTCTCCTTTTTAAGTAATCGGCTAAAGATATGAAAAGAGTTGTAAGAAGCAATAATGAAAACAGACTACCATAAGATATTAAGGCTGCAAGACCTACTGGCATAGTAGAAGCTAAGCCCATAAAAATAAAAGTACCAAAGATCAGTATAAAAAAACTACCTATGAGTAGGGCGACCCTCGCGCCGGGGTCTAATAAAGGCTTGGTATTTGACCTTTTCTTCGTTTTTAAGCGATAATAACTGCTCCTTTGTTTGCGACTAAAATTAGGTTTTTGATTATCTTTTTGCATATAAATCCTGTACTTGAACGCATAATTGTAGGATACTTTAGCAAAACAACTATTGAAAATAAAAGCAGAAAAGAGTGTTAAAGTTAATAGGCGCATAATGTCATATATTTATTTAGTTGGAATGGTTTTTCGATATTCAACTAGATGTGTGAATATACGAATAAGTTTTTAAAAAACCTAATGCCATGAACTTGTGGTTTAAGCCCTAAAATTCTAATGATCTCCAAAATTAGCTTTAAAAGCTAGGGTTTTTGATGAAAAAAAGTTATATTTGCAGGCTGTATACGCAAGCTAATAAGCAACTCCAAATTGGCATTGTGTAATAATTTTTAAGGAAACTTTTTCCATATTAAAAAAATCAGCTACTACTTATGTTTAATAATCTACAAGATAGTTTAGATGCGGCTTTTAAGAACCTAAAAGGAGATGGAAAGCTGACGGAAATTAATGTGGCCACCTCCATCAAGGCTATTCGTCGTGCTTTGGTAGATGCAGATGTAAACTATAAAATTGCCAAAGAATTTACAGACAAGATCAAAGAAGAAGCCTTGGGTAGTCGGAATGTACTCAATTCGGTTAGTCCTGGAGAGTTGATGGTGAAAATCGTCAATGATGAGTTGGTGGAATTGATGGGAGGACAATCTGTAGGAATTGACATTACAAGTAAAAAGCCAGGAATTATCCTTATTGCAGGATTGCAGGGTTCGGGTAAAACTACCTTTACGGGTAAGCTTGCTCGCCACCTCAAAAATAAGCGCAAGAAAAAGGTGATGGTAATTGCCTGTGATGTGTATCGTCCAGCCGCAATCAATCAGTTGACGGTCGTAGCAGAGCAAGTAGGTGTGGAGATCTACAAAGAAATGGATAATAAAAATCCAGTAGCGATTGCTCAAAATGGAATAGCAGAAGCTAGTCAACGCAATTTTGATGTAGTAATTGTAGATACCGCAGGGCGTTTGGCGGTAGATGAGGAGATGATGAACGAAATCGAAGCCATCAAAAATGGTATTGATCCTACGGAAACGCTTTTTGTAGTAGATTCTATGACGGGGCAAGATGCTGTGAATACCGCCAAAGCCTTCAACGACCGCATCAACTACGATGGGGTGGTGCTTACAAAATTAGATGGAGATACTCGTGGCGGAGCTGCGCTATCTATCAAATATACGGTGGGCAAACCGATTAAGTTTGTGTCGATGGGGGAGAAGATGGATACCCTAGATATTTTCTATCCCGAGCGTATGGCTCAGCGTATCTTAGGAATGGGGGATATCGTTTCTTTGGTAGAAAAAGCTCAAGAGGAGTTTGATGAGGCTGAAGCTAAACGTTTAGAAAAGAAAATCCGTAAAAATAAGTTTGACTTCAACGATTTTCTCAAGCAGTTGGCACAAATCAAGAAAATGGGGAATCTTAAAAACCTCATCAGTATGATCCCTGGAATGAGTAAAATTGCTAAAAATCTAGATATTGATGACAAGGCTTTCAATAAAATTGAGGCCATCATCCACTCTATGACTCCACATGAGCGAGCTAATCCTGGTGTTATCAATGGTAGCCGTAAAAAACGCATTGCAAAGGGTAGTGGAAATCGTATTGAAGAGATCAACCAATTCCTCCGCCAATTTGATCAAATGCGCAAGATGATGTTCCAAATGAGCAAGATGCAAGGCAAAGGTAATATGAAGATGCCCAATCTGCCTG
>CAZOLU010000577.1:0-1596 GCA_964580485.1 uncultured Saprospiraceae bacterium
TTGGCGAGGCGGTGGAACAACTTACCAAACAAGGGCTTCCTATTCAGGAAATCAATACCTATGCCAATACAATTGTAACCATCGCAGACCTCAACCAATTGGAAACATTAGCCATGTTACCTTATATCCGCTATGTAGATCTTCCTTCTCACCCAGGAAACAAGGAGTCGGATGATGCTCGGAATTTGCATCGCAACAATATGATTGATCGTGATTATTATGGAACTTATGCCTATGATGGTACTGGGGTGAATGTAGCGGTGAATGATGATGGTGATGTAGGACCACATATTGACTTTACTGGGCGTACCAATCAGGATGAAGCTACTCCTGGAGGAACACATGGAGATATGTGTGCAGGTATTGTGGGTGCTGCGGGTAACCTTAATCCAATCATGCGTGGGATGGCTGTGGGCTCTTATCTTTTTATAAGAGATTATAGTTCTTCCTTACCGGGAACGGTGAATTTGCACGTAGATAGTTCAGTCATGATCTTCTCAAGCTCTTATTCTAATGGCTGTAATGCTGGTTATACCACACTTACACGTACCGTAGACCTAGAGATTTACAACAACCCTTCCCTCATGCAGGTATTCTCTGCTGGAAATAGTAATGGAAGTACTACTTGTGGTGATTATGGGCCATCCAATAGTTCAGGTACCCAATGGGCGAATATCACAGGTGGACATAAGATGGGAAAAAATGTTATTGCTACGGCCAACCTGTTCAATAATGACCAACTGGTAGGGAGTTCTAGTCGTGGTCCTGCCAATGATGGTCGGATCAAACCCGATATTGCAGCACATGGTCAAGGCCAAATGTCGACTGACCCCAACAATACTTATGTACCAGGAGGTGGAACTTCTGCGGCCTGTCCAGGGATCACTGGAATTATGGCACAATTGCACGAAGCATATCGAACACTGAATGGCGGTGCTCAAGCACCTTCAGCCCTCCTAAAAGCTTGCTTGCTCAACTCTGCCAATGATTTAGGCAATGATGGGCCCGACTTTTTAACGGGTTGGGGTAAGGTAAATGCTTTCAAAGCACTCACCACCTTAGAAGAAACGCGCTATTTTTCTGGTTCAGTTACACAGGGCAACAGTGCTACACACAGCATCAGTATTCCTGCAGGAGTACGCCGCGCTAAAATTATGGTCTACTGGCACGATAAAGAGGCTTCTACCTCTGCTTCTACGGCCTTGGTCAATAATTTGGACCTGACCGTAAGTGATCCTTCTTCAACAACTCATTTGCCATGGATTTTAGACCCGACTCCCGATCCTGTGGCATTAGCTAGCCCAGCGACTAAGGGGGTAGATAATCTCAACAATGTGGAGCAGGTCGCTATCGACAACCCCGCGGCGGGAACTTATACCATCAACATCGCAGGAACTGCTGTGCCTTTTGGACCACAAAACTATTATGTGGTTTATGAGTTTCTAACAGATGAGGTTACTGTTACTTTCCCCGTAGGAGGAGAGGGCCTGATCCCTGGTGCTACGGATCGTATCCATTGGGATGCTTGGGGAACTACGGGCACTTTCAATATCGAAGTGTCTACGGATAATGGAAACAGTTGGTCGACCGTACAGA
>CAZOLU010000577.1:1606-2152 GCA_964580485.1 uncultured Saprospiraceae bacterium
CCCAGAATAAACAGGGCACTTTGAGCATCCGGGCGACCGTACAGAGTAATATTCCTGGAACGGCTCGATTTACCGACTGGACGGTGCCTTCTACCGTAACTGGACAGGCTAGAATCCGGATCACTCGTGGTGCCAATAGCGATGAAAGTGATGCCAATTTTAGTATCATTGACCAACCCCAAAATCTTCAAGTAGTGGCGGTTTGTACTACGGCAAGTGCTATTCGCATTGGCTGGGATCCTGTTAATGGTGCCACAGGATATGATGTCTTCAAATTGGGATCGATGTACATGGACTCTATTGGGTCGACTACTGGAGCCACCACCTTTGATGTATCTGTGCCTAATATCAATGATAGCTATTGGTTTGCAGTACGTGCTAAAGGACCCAATGGACTAGTGGGCTTGCGTTCTATTGCTGTGGAAATGGCTGGTGGCGCTGGCGGTTCTGCTGCTTGTCTGATTGATTGTTTGAATGATGAAGATGCTGGTATTGCCAATATCATTAGTCCAATCGCCAATCAGCAGCCTTGTAGTGGCAATACGA
>CAZOLU010000578.1:0-564 GCA_964580485.1 uncultured Saprospiraceae bacterium
AATCCCAATTTGCGCATCATCACTCGTGCCTCAGACCATCAGGTCGAGCAGAAGCTTCGTCGAGCTGGGGCCGACTATGTAGTTTTATCCGAGGTAATTGGGGGCTTTTATATGGCTACGCTCATTTTCCAACCCCATGTAGTCGAGTTTTTCAATCTACTTTCCAATATGGGAGATGATGTAGCGATCAACTTTAAGGAAGTAGAATATGCCCACCTAAAGGTGGCATTTCGAGATAAAGAAATTCGAAACCTAAACATTCGTGCACAAACTGGAGTTAACGTTATAGGTGCTCGTATGCCCGATGGACACTATATTGTAAACCCTGCGCCTGAGACGATTATTCATAAAGATATGAGCTTGGTAGTTTTGGGAGATTATGAGCAAATTGAAAAGTTTGAAAATTTTGTACTCAAAGATTAGGCATGAGCTGGCAAACTACCCTTAGATCGATCTACTATGGTATTTTTCCCCGAAAGGTGGTATTGGATGCCCAAAGGCTTGAGCTACTTCAGGGGATCTACCCCAAGGTAGACTGGTCGGTCGTTCGGTTTTATCAAGATA
>CAZOLU010000578.1:574-2145 GCA_964580485.1 uncultured Saprospiraceae bacterium
CCTTGGTTTATGCTCAACAGTTTTGCGATTGCAACCGTACTTCCGGCGGCTTTTCATCACAAAAAGCTCAATGTTTACCTACAAATCAGAGCAGGAGACGAGTTTTACAATCTTTGCACCTTGGTGCATGAGGGCTATCATGTGCTACAGTACCAAGAGTTGCATCGGCGTTACCGTGGGTTGGAATGGGGCTTTTGTCGAGCTTTTATGTGGCATTATATCGGTGCTTATTTTTCGGGTTTACTACATTTTGGATTACAGAAAAAGATGCCTTTTGCCAAAGCTAGCTATGCTGCCTACCGCTACCATCCCTTGGAAATAGATGCTTATGAGCAAGAAAAGCGCTTTGCTGCTAAAGAAACAGACTTTTATGCTCATAGCAATACCGCAGACTTTCTATATTTTAACTCAGGGTTATGTGTTCATCGCTCTGGTTACGAAAGACAAAGTCCCTATTTTTGGGCAGGGGCTTTAGGTTTTATGTTCTGTTTACTTATCTTAATCATTCGCCCCCTTGTTGAACTGGTTTTGCTTGTTAGCCTCTACCCTATCATTTTGATGATTGGGAAAAATAAAAATGCCTCAAAACCCGATTAATTGGATGTTGAGGCATTCATGATATTTAGAGTACTACATCGCAGGCAGATGAATCATCGCCTTATTATTTTGTAGCTGTATCCGAATCAAGTAATCGGCATCACGTACAGGCTCTACGGTCTGAATACTTTCGATCACAGATTTTTGGTTGATTTGTCCCAAAGGATAAGATTCTTTTCCGATACTATAGCGCCCCATCATTTGCTGTAAAACATCAGACATAATCATGAGATAATCTTCTGAATCGCCTCCTAGGTTGACGACTGACTTATCCATTTCTTTATCAATAGCTACACAAGTAAGGTGAACCACTACTTCTCTTTTTTGGATTTTTTCCTTTAAATTATCGGGAAGACGCATCCACCAGTATTGTAAACTTTGGACATTTTCATTCGTTACAGCTCCCTTTTGATCTAAATAAATTTCAAAATCAAAGGCTTTGAGCTTCATCGGGACTTTTTTCACCAAAGTAATATTTGTAGAATGTTCACTTGCTTCAGCCGTTTCGGCAGTACTTACCAAAGTAGTATTGACGGTGAAGGTCATATCTGCAGAAGTTCCGATAATACGCTCTAATTCAGCCCCCGTATTTTCAATTTGAGGATCGGTTACCTCCGGTGCAATATCTTTTTCATTAGGGGAACGCACATTGGTCGTAAGTTCGATTTCTACTTGATTGCTTTTAATTTGATTTTGGAGGGGTTTGGGCAAACTATCCCACCAATTTTCTAATTCCTTAACACTTGCAGGAGAAAGGGAGCTTTGGCTAATATCCTCTTGGCGCATCACCAAATGCACCGAATGCTCTTTCATTTTGACCTTAACTGCCACTGTGTCAGCGTCATCTACTGACGTTTTGTCTTGTGACATAGTCGTGTTAATGACTTCAGTGCTTGCTGAAGTAGTGGTTTCTGAGACCACGGCAGGCTTTTGGCAAGACCAAAAAGCCGATAGGCAAAGCATTATTATGAAAA
>CAZOLU010000579.1:0-2129 GCA_964580485.1 uncultured Saprospiraceae bacterium
TTTTTTAATATAGCTTTTATGGAGTAGCCCTGAAGGCGAGCTAGCATGATGCAATGCATCATAAGCATAAGCAAAAATCCAAGTTGCGAGGTGGTGAAGCCCCTCGCACAGCATTATGTAATAACTTAGCGGACGCTATAATAATTGTTTCTTGAAGAAAAGTTACAGCAGTGTATTCCACTAAGGAAGCGAGCGTTATCAGAAAATTTTATTTTTTTCTAAATCCAGATTTAATGCTGCTGTGATTTGCTGGCTCAGCTGCTTGGAGGGAATACTATAATTTTGATCTTGGAGTTTGAGTTGATGCACCCAACGCAACCCTTGAATAGCATTACAGAGAAAGATCTCATCAGCATGATACAATTCAGACAATGCAATAGAGGTTTCTTGCAATTGGAGTTGCCAAATCGAAGCCCTTTCGATGATCCATCTCCGCAGCGTACCCGCTACACAACCCTCTTTTAAACTGGGGGTAAAGAGCTGAGTGTCCTTTCTATAGAAAAGATTGGCTGCAATCGTTTCGGCCACCTGCGCTTTGCTGTTGAGGAGGATACAATCGTCTAGCGCTGGTTGGGTCTGTCGATAGCGAGCCGCCATCACATAAGGCAAGGCACTAGTGGTTTTGAGCGGAGCAAGGATATCGCAACTCAGACGGATGTTAGGGCAAAGCCCTAGGGTGATTCCCTTTTGGGGGAGTTGAAACCCTTCCGCAGCTAGTGGCTCTAGCTCTATGGTCCATTGCATAGTATGTTCGGCTGGACTGTACAAGCCTCCCCCCCCTCTAAAACAAGTGATGCGAATACGCCAGTTGAGCGCATTCGCATTTTGCATTTTTTTATCTATTTCAGTTTTAATCCACTGGTAAAGCATCTGAGCATTAAACCCAAAGGGAGCTTGAATCCCTAAGGTTTGTAAACCCTTGTGCAGACGGTCAAAATGTAGGTTTAAACGAGGAATGTATCCATTATGCCAACGCATCGTTTCAAAAAGGCCATCTCCATATTTAAAACTGCGATTCATCGGTTCTATTCCCAATCTAATGGTATATCATTTAATTCAATACTTTTTCCAGAGCTTGTTTCTTTTACGCAAATAGACGCAATTTTAATAATTTCTCCAGGAGCAAATTGATCTACGGGTACCGCCCAAGCTTTCATTTCAATAGACCCTGCATAACTTCCTCCATTGTCAAAAATATCGAGACTTGCAATTTCTAAAGTAAACTGGTTGGTGATATTAGAGTTATCGGATTTTTTAATTACCTCTAGCTGCTTGCTAGTTTTATTGTATGTAATACTAATATCTTGAGCGGATAATTGGGCATAGGTAGTGGTTGATGTTCCTAAAAAAGCTAGAGCCAAAACCATTATTTGAAACCATTTCATAGTGTTGTTCTTTTAGTTCATGTTCGATAACTCTACTAACTGCAAAGGCTGTACCAAGTTTAAAAAACAGCGCACAGCCTTCATATTTATCTTTGATTGTGAACGGATTAGATACATTAATGTTTCATTCTCCGCTTCACAAGTTTAGCTTGTCCTTCGGTTTTTGCCAAGACTCCCTCGGATCGAGGCGGAAGTTCAGCAGCATTGGCTTCATCGGTATCAATATGCATTTCTAAGGCATAAGAAGATTTTACTCGAACTAAGACATTCCCAAAAGTAAGGGGACGAGGTCCACCGCTAATTTCCACCTCTACAACGTCTTTATCTTCTACTCCAAAACATTTAGCATCTTCAGGAGTCATGTGGATATGCCGCCAAGCACAGATCACCCCATCATGCAGCACAACCTCTCCCTTGGGCCCTATGAGCTTGACACCTGGGGTATTTTCAACCTTACCCGAAGCTCTCACTGGTGCATCAATACCAAGGAAAAATTCATCTGTTCGAGAAATTTCTACCTGATTTTTGGGGCGAGTTGGACCTAAAATACGGACACGCTCCAATTGATTTTTAGGGCCAACGATGGTCACTCGCTCATTGGCAGCAAACTGCCCTGGCTGTGATAAGGGTGCTTTTTCAGTAAGCTGATAGCCTTCGCCAAATAGTTGTTCCACCACTTCCTGAGTTAGGTGTACATGACGGGCAGATACGGCAATAGGGATAGTAGGTTCTGTATTGACCTCA
>CAZOLU010000580.1:0-2114 GCA_964580485.1 uncultured Saprospiraceae bacterium
TAGCGTAATTCTTGACTTTTTAGAAGTCTTTCCCTGGGGATGCTCCAAAGGAGTCCTTGGGACCTTTGGCATAGGGTTCGGCAACTTTAAGAGCTAAACAGTTACAAAAAATCCAAAGAAAGAAGATTCACAAATCATAAAAGACCATATCTTTACAGCAATTCTTTATGCAAAAATACAATGCCGTGCCAAACAGGAGCCAAGCCTTACCTCCCTATATTATTGTTTTAAGCGTACTAGGGCTAGCTAGCTTATCTATATATCTCTTTGCCTTTATGCACCAACAAACGGATACAGATAGCTATCTCAATGCAGTAGATATTTTTCTAGGGAAAGATGCAGATCCAGACAAGTCCCATCGCATTGTTAAAATCATCAACTACCTCATCCCGGCATCCCTCTATCAAGTGGGGATTCCTATTCGATATGGATTTTTTACACAACAGTGGTTGAGTTATGCTTTTAGCGCCTACTTTGCTTTTCAACTCTTTCTTAGTCTAGGGTTTAGCTCTAGAGGGGCATTTTATGGCATGTTTGCTTATTTAAGTACTCAATGTGTGGCGATCTTCAACTTTGCCTTAATGACAGATGGTATGGGCTGGATGATGGAACTTTGGGGACTCTGGTTATCTACCCTATTATTAAATAAACTATCACTTAAAGCAAAAGTACCCCTGAGCAACACCCTGAGCTTGGGACTCGTATTTGGATTGGGACTCCTGATTAAAGAGTCTGTATTAATGGCTGGTTTGTATCTATTTATAGGAATTTTGATGAGTCCGAATAGCATTTGGGAGAAGCTGCTACTCTATGTCCAGATAGGTGCTGTATTTCTAATGCTAGTGCTTGGAATTTCAATCTATACCGAGTGGCAATATGGAAAATCTATGCTTAGTTGGTGGAAATTTGCTCATACAGACCCCAGAACCTATACACAACCCTTTAAAATCTATCTGATTCAACTCGCTAGAACCTTCGATCTACACTGGTTTTGGATCATTATTGGTGGAGGAATTTACCTTTCGCAGTTTAAACGCATAGGTACAACCCTAAAAAGTATGTTTTTGGCAGCAGTCATTGGACTAATCATTTTCCCATTGGCATGGCCTTATCTAACAGATCGCATTATCTTTATGATCCCTATTTTACTACTCCCCATGCTCATTCGAGCCGTAGAACAGCAGCCTTTGGCCCCAGCGCTATTAGTGTTGGGAGGTTTGTTGAATCTATGGATGACTTATCGGATTTACTATGCTCAAGAAGCAGGATGGTTGCTTGGTATCGCTTCTGTTTTTACACTGCTGCTCGTACTTAGCTATGGGGGCTATTATTATTGGAGTTGGAGAAAAGGACGGTGAATTTTATTCTTCCCTAAGTATCCTTTCAGTAAAAAATAGAAATACTCTGTTTTTATCATTTTTTCTGCGGACAAAAGTTGATGTGTTTCCATTGGAAAGCGTTGCAAATGTTGAGGAAACATATCTTTTTTCAAGCCAGCTCCTCCGAAGCTTAGGTCAAAACCTTCCTGCTCAAAAAGACGCTGAAAAAAAGTAGCAGAAACCCCATCATCGGTAAAAGGAAAAGCAAAAATACGATAGGGCAATTGAAGTTTTTGTTCTAACTGCTTTTGTCCAGCAATAGTTTGATGCCATTGTTCCTCAATGCTTATCTTTTTATAAAGGGGGTGGTCGATACTATGGCTACCAATGCTAAAACCTTGATCCAAGAGCATTTGAAGCTGCTCCCAACTCATATAGGGCTGTTCTTGAGCTAAAACTTCGTTAAAAACCACGCCTAGTTCATGGGCCAATTGATCTATCCTTGCTTCTTCTGCATAACTCCAAACAAGGGGATTGGGCTGAAGCCCCAACTCCTGCAAAAGCTCCGTAGCTTGAGAAAATTGCAACAGCGATTCCCTCAGCCAAGCGGCCTTATAGCGAAACATCAAAGCCTGATTATCGACAAAAGCAGGATTGACAAAAAAACTAGCAGGAATACCCTTTGCTCCTAAAATTGGCGCAATAAGCTCGGCACATTCTCGCAAGCCATCATCAAAACTTAGGTGCATAACGGGCTGCTTGGGCCAAGGACGCTGCCCTTTGACAAAAGACAAG
>CAZOLU010000581.1:0-1727 GCA_964580485.1 uncultured Saprospiraceae bacterium
AAATGTGGGCTTTAGAGTCTTTGCAGAGGTGCAGCATTGGAAAAAAACAGCGCAAATACTAGCGCTAGATGCAAAAATGATCGAAAAGACCCTTCTGCCTTTTGGCCAATCTAAAAAACTAGCATCCAAAACCGAAGTGACCAACCAATGGTATTACAGTTTTATCGTAGAGTTGGAGCAAAAAGATCCAGCCCTGGCAGAAAAATATAAACCTCAAAGTCAACTTTGGGAGAAAGAGCTGGGCTCAAATGCTTGGCAGAATTATCATCTACAAGCTGAGTTTGCCAACTTCCCCGTAGTGAATATTTCACATGAAGCGGCACTTGCTTTTTGCAACTGGCTAACTCAAAAATACAACAGTTCGGAAAAAAGAACCTATCAAAGGCTAAAGTTTAAACTACCTAATTTAGAGGAATGGCAAGCCTTGGCCATAGGCAACGTTAATCCAGAAAAACCTTTAGCACCTTTTCAAGAATATACGCAAAATTCTAAAGGCTGTTATCTTTTAAATTATCACCCCTTAGACGACAAATATCGGGTGGCGGAAGGTTATGAGCCGAAGGCCTTTGCTTATCCTAATGGAGATTATAGCATCAGTCGAGATTTAGATTATATAGAGTTTGTTACCTATGTAACGGCCTACCATCCCAATCGCCAAGGGTTCTATGATTGTTATGGGAATGTAGCTGAAATGCTCGAAAAAGAGTCTATAAGTAAGGGTGGCTCATGGAATAGCTTTCGTCCTGCACTGGCTTTTGGAGCAGAGGAAAAGTATCAGGGGCCCAACCCTATGACAGGTTTTCGCTATGTGGTGGAAATTGTAGAAGAATAGTTAGAGTGGGGCGAGTTCGGCTTCTACTACTAGGGCTTTAAATTTCTCAAACTCTTGACCGCCTATAATTTTAGCACTAATAATATCAACCAAACCCTTTTTTTGATTGAAAAGGTAAATTTCTTTTGGATAAAGCTGGTAATACCCGAAATAATCCCAAGGAATTTGCTTTTCAGGACTATCTATTGCTGCATAGTACAAGCCTTTGTGATCAAACCCAAAAGTATAGGGCGTTTCAGAGGTTTTATTCCCAAAAATAGAACGGATGCGCAATTGGCAATAATAAAGCTGCTGTGCAGCGTAAATCCCTAAATAAAACAGATATATTGCCAGAATAAACTGCCCAGTGTATCGAAGGTATAGGTTTTCAAAATAGAGCCCCAATCCAATAACAACTACTGCTGCTAGTAAAGCGAAAAGCATAAACAGGGAACGCAACTGCGTCATGAATTGCCGCCAGTAATACTGACGATAAAGTTGTTTGCCTATACGAATCTCAGGTTCTATCTTTATTGACATCATATTCCTAAAGTTTAGACCAACGAAGATAGAAAAAAGCCTTTGAAATTCAAACTATCTTTACCATATCAGAAAGTGCATCTGCTTTGCGAAGCAGCAGTCGAACTTGTACACCATCCCAAAAAAGTGCCAAAATTTAACAACCAAATTTTAAAACTTACGTAAAGTAGTATAATGAGATAATATTTTGAAAAATAAACTCTTTGAGATATTATTTTGTTTTAAAAGAACTCAACGTCAAATCATAATTTGTGCTCAAAGACATTTTTGCCCAAGCAAGGCAAGCCCTAAATTTTTTATAATGATTCAAATTCCTATCCAGCGCCTTAGTTTATTACTTTTTTTATTTACTGTATTTGCCTTACAGAGCATAGAA
>CAZOLU010000581.1:1737-2110 GCA_964580485.1 uncultured Saprospiraceae bacterium
AAGCTCAGCGTTTTAAAAAAGCAAGACAGTTTAAAGAAGGGGTAATCGAATATAAAGTGAAAATCTTGAATGATGCAGAACTTGCCGAGTTGTTTCGCGAAACAACCCTTTCCGTTTATATCAAAAATGACCAAGCTAAGATGGATCTGCGTATCATGGGTGGTTTTGCAAGTATGCAGCTCCTAGCAAATCACCAAGAGCACACCATGCTGATGGATGTGCCTATGTTGCCAGAGAAGGTATCTGTTCCGATGAAAGGAGAAAATAATCTGCTTAAACAGCTGCTAATGAACAGCAGAACGAATCAAGCTCCTTCAGATTTAGGAGAAATGCGCTATTTCCCAAAAGATAAAAAACGCATAGGGAAGGAACC
>CAZOLU010000582.1:0-2101 GCA_964580485.1 uncultured Saprospiraceae bacterium
CTGCTAAGTTTGGAACTCCAGAATATGATAAGGCGGTAAAAAAATATCAAGCAAAGGAAAAAGAACTAGAGGAAGCCATGTCGGCTTGGGAAAAAGCGGAAATGGAGTTGGAAGTTTTGGAATAGGGGATACTGGTATGAGAGTTTTTTTGAATAGGCGAAAACCTGAATCTGCACTTAGTACTTTAATGTACGGCCCTTGCTCTTCAGTAACTGTTTAGCTTCTTTCCAATTAGGAAGCTGCTCTCCCTCATAGGTGTAGCTACTGATAGCTTTTGCGATAGAGGCAGATTGCTGCATACTTTTTAGGTGTGCACCAGATTAGTAAAAGGCTAGTATGGCTTCTCTTGATTCCCATGCAGAAATAGTATAGTGTTGTTTTCCTAAGCCTGTTTTCTTGAATTGCTTGATTCCTTCGGACTTTCGGATTTGTCAAAGAATATCAAGGGCAAGTCTAGACAGCTTAAAAAAATGCCGAATGCTTTTTAGTTCAATAGAGGTAATACTGATAATCATGTTGTTAATGCTTTGAAGTATTTTGATAAAGGTATTAAAATTTAATAAATATCTCAAGTGAAAAAGAACGATAGAATGCATAGCCTTCTTTTCAAAAGAGGAGAAGGTATACAAAGACCACTAAAAGACCTCAGTTTTGAAGAGTTGCTTGCTTTGTTAAGCTGTTCATGGAAACAAGCACCTGGGGAACATCTACAACTCCGCCAAATGGCTTTAGATGAACTTTGGCAGTACAGAGCTGATCGGAAATTAGAAGACTACCCCTTGCAAAAAGGATCACAACTTACCATCATTGGGCAATCCGCTTTCAAGGCTCGGGAGCTCAAAGAACGTCTAGCTGCCTTTGGAATAAAGCTCTCGAATCGACTCAACGATAAAACCACGCATATCCTCCTAGGTCTGAACCCTTCTACTAACAAAGGCTTGGAGCATTGGGATGGGGAACTTTGCTTTATAAAGGATCTGGAGTTGCAGGCTGCACTGGATGCATTAGAACAGCCTTATTTGCAAGAAGCAGATGCGCAAACAGCTAGCAATGTAGAGCATATTGGCAATCTATTGGTTTCTAATAATCCTGACAATATAAAATTGGCAATTCAGATTATTGAAGGTGGTGGTTTCCCAAAGGAATTGATTCCTCATGCTTTTATTGCTATGAAAATTACAGGAGATTCCGAAATCTATCAATCAATTAAAGGGATTTTGGATAAATACCTAGGAGCTTCCGCCAAAAAATCAATTCGTCGTACTCTTGCCTTGCATCCTGATATGAGAGAGGATAAACTTACCAAAAACCTACGCAAATACACCGAAGGAATTGAGGATTTAGACGGGGTTGCTATTGCCCAACTCCTACATCAGCATTATGGGAAAGGATCGCAGTTTATATGGAAATATTCTAATGATGAAAAGTTAAATAAACAGCTCATCGAGCACTATCTTAATGAAAATACATTGGATTTGAGTTCCAAAGGGTTGACCATCTTACCTGCTGAACTAAGCAACTACCCATCTATTACAAAAGTAATTTTGAAAGACAATAACTTTAAATCTGTACCGAAAATCTTGATCGAATTGCCAGATTTAGAATATCTTGACATCTCCTTGAATTTTCAACTACTGGGGGTGAGTCCTGCGTTGACAAAGATGAAAAACCTGACCCATCTGAACTATTACGGGGATATGCTCTATTGGGATAGCTATGAGCAAAAAAAATGGGGGAAAATGAAGCAACTCCAACAGGTTATTTTAAGAGATATGGCTCCTTTTTTTGATAAGGCTCAAGGCAACGCATATAAAAAAATGTTGGCGGAGCTTTTACCCAATACCAAGATTATTTATAAACCATAAGGAGTTTATATGAACTTATGAATAGGCTTTTATGTTTTTAACTGAAAACCCTTATTTTGGAGTTGGAAACTCTAAAAAAGTTAGCGTTATTATTTTTTTTCATATTTTTGTATCGCTTTACTGTAAACTATTGTTATACCTATTGTCGTTGACACGCAGTTCTTTAACAGCGATATTCTATGAATAATATTAAAAATCAATATATCGTACTACCCGATGAACAACTTGTTCTTGAG
>CAZOLU010000583.1:0-2087 GCA_964580485.1 uncultured Saprospiraceae bacterium
CCAAGATGCCAAGCAAATGCAATATTAGTCTGCCCTATGGGCTCAAGATAAGGGAGGACTTATGTTTTAGTGTTGAACAACAAACGGCAGTGTCTTTTTAAAACCGTTGGTCTCTAGTGTAATATAATAGGTGCCAGATGCATAATCACTGACCTTCAGGCGATGTTGGTAATTGCCTTTGCCAGCGGTACTTTCTACCAAACGTTCTGTAACTCGCCCTTGAGCATCCGTTACACTTAGCATAAATTTCCCATAATAAGGGACATTATAGTCAATTTGAAGTACATCAGACACTGGATTGGGAAGGACCTTCAACTCCAATACATTTTCTCCTGTTAAAACATTTTGATCAATGGCTGTAACACTATCTTTTTCGATATACACCTCAAAAATTGCATTAGAAGCCCAACTCTCTACCCCTGTATTGCTAAAAAAGATATTTTCTTGAGAAGACTCAATTCCCCCATAGATATAACCTACCAGTGTTTTCCCATAAGGTAAGTCATTTAGTTTTAGAATTTTAGCATCAGTATAAAAATTACTTTCCAAAGGAATAAACTCTGCTCCAGAGCCCAAAAAGCCAGGCATTTTCTGTGCCAGCTCATATTCTACCATCGAATCATTAGGGAATCGAACCACCTTAGAGATCGTTTTAACAAAAGGTACATTCGGGTCATCCATCAAAACCCCAGTACTATCAAAATAATAGCGACTCATTCCACCAAAAAAGAAAGTTTCCATTTGATTGGCCGCCGCATCATAAATTGGGAGCTTGGCCGAATGGTACTGACTGAGCAACTGATCAAAAGTATTGCGGACAAAATAGCCCGTATCTCTAATATCCACGGTATTGTGCCAAGGAAGATCAACCGTATGTTGGAATACCCCAGAGAATGCTGTAAACCCTAGGGAGCCATCAGGGAAAATCTGAGGAGCCATGTTGTAATCTCGGCGGTGGAGATTGGCGGGGTCTTTGGCCTCCTGATAGTTACTATAACTCAAGCTTGTGCCATTATCTTGCAGTTCAAAATTACGAATAGACTCTGTATAGACTTGTACAAAACCAGGTCCATGAGTTGGCCCCATAGGGTTGTATCGTCCAATAAACTTTTGTCCACCTACCAAATAAAAAGTACCATTAAGGTATTCTAGCTGCCCTCCAGTTACCTGAAAAATAGTATCCTGTGTTTGGCGAAAGCCAGAAGCTAGGGATGCATTATTCACCACAGCATCTATGGTTTGCGGTAGGTTGACTGCAGTGAGGTAAGGAAACGTGGTATGGTCTGTTTCGGTAGGGCTATAACCATAACCCCCGATAATATAAAGTACGGTATCTACTTGCGTGAAGTTCATGTTGGTGGATTGGAGTTGCTCTTCATAGCTAGAGGCCAAGCCGCTGAGCGGCTGACTCCAAACCTGCTTGGCTGCTGGATCTACCACATAAAGCATTACATTATTATCCGAAGCTAAAAAGGCTTCAAAAGGACGACGCATGTGCAACCCATCTGTTCGTCCACCAATGAGTAACCATTTCCCATCATGTTGTCCAAAAACAAAAGATTGTAAGGCAGGTGCAGCAGTGAAGTTTTGTAGTCGTTCAATACTTAGGGTGTAATTTTCAGGACTCTGAGCAAATACATTCGCTGCAAAGCACAAAAATAAACCTATCTTTATTAAGCTTTTCATCTCTAAAGTGTTTTGTATCTTAAAAAAGTATTTTGGGGTAATTCCCTGGAAACTATAATAATACGCTATTTTGGAAAGAATCAAAGTGATGTAGATCACCAATGTATTAGATTTTTATCAAAAGTGCTGTAAATCAGTTGAAAACATAAAACAGAAAGTTCAATAAACAGGAAATAATTATGAAGACCTACCATATTTTAATGTTCCTTATATTCTGCAACTTATCTTTGCAAGCACAATCTTATGAGCTGAATGCGAAGTTTATACAAGAACTTCAGGATGATAATTTTGCCCAAAGTATTAAGGTTTTAAATATTCATAGTGATCATGAGGAGGAAGTCTATAATCTGAATGATTGGAAACAGCTTAGTAGATTGAGTTCATTAAAGGAGTTAAACTTT
>CAZOLU010000584.1:0-2080 GCA_964580485.1 uncultured Saprospiraceae bacterium
AAGTAAAGGTAAAGGAACTCCGAATCATTGCTAAGATGAAAACGGATTTTACTAGAGGGCTCAGACATTTTATATGCTGGAGCTTTTCCCTCCTCTTTCATGGAAAGTACAGTAGTTAGGGAGGGACTACAAGCCATGAGTCCCCAACTCAAAGCAAAAATGATTATCCAATAACGCATTAGTCTATAAACCTTTGATTTAAAAATGCTTGAAAATGTTCTTTGTATTTATCCGAAACAGGGATATAAGTTTTATCAAATACAATATTTCCCCTTTCTACCACTTTGATTTTATTCAAATTGACAATATAAGATCGATGCACTCGCATAAATTGCGCTTGTGGAAGCTTGGCTTCTAGTTTCTTCATGCTCATAAGGGTCAAGAGGCTTTTACTATTTGATTCCCGATGGATATTGACATAGTCTTTCAGCCCTTCGATGTAGAGGATATCGTTCAGTGCTATCTGTTGTAATTTGTAATCAGATTTGACGATGATATAATCTTGAGCGCTTTGAGGCTCTATTTTGGGCTTTGCCTTTTGTGCAGCTTGTAGAAATTCTTCAAAACTAAAGGGTTTGAGGAGATAATCTACGGCATTAACCTTATAACCCTCAATAGCATATTGCTCAAAAGCAGTGGTAAAAATAATCTTAGGACCATCATTCCCCAAGCTTTTGGCCAATTGCATCCCAGACAGAGATGGCATTTGAATATCCAAGCACAAAAGATCTACTTCTTCCTGCTCCAAGACATCCAATACCTCTACGGCAGATCGGCAAGCTGCAATCAATTCTAAAAAGGGGACTTTTTCTACATAAGATCTCAATAAATCTAATGCAAAGGGTTCGTCGTCTGCAATAATAGTAGGTAGTTTCATACTTAGAATTTAAGGTCTAACAGATCATTTTGGGTTTAAGCTTAGGCTTAGATGCGTTTGATAAATTTCTCCTTCTTGCTGATGAGCGAATGTATAATCTTTGGGATGATAGAGTAAGTCTAGACGCTTTTTCAAATTTTCCAACCCAATCCCAGAACCACTTTCGTCTGTATCATTTTTAGGAAAATAAGAATTTTGAATTATGATATTAAAATCATCTTTTTCTATGGCCAACTCAATAGTGATAAAACTCTTCTTCGTTGCATCTACCCCATGTTTAAAGGCATTTTCTAATAAAGGCACAATCAAAAGTGGAGGAATCTGATATCCTTGATCTATTTTTGGTAATTGCATCTCAATTTGCACATGATTGGCATAGCGAATCCGCATCAGCTCTACATAATTTTGTATAAAATCCAATTCTGCCTGCAAAGGCACCTTGGGTTCGGTAGATTTATACAACACATAGCGCATCAATTTACTCAGTTTTAGCACCGTGTCTTTTGCACGATCTGGGAAAGCATCAATTAAAGCATAGATATTATTCAGTGTATTAAAAAAGAAATGAGGTTGTAATTGATACTTCAAATAAGTAAGCTCTGATTTAAGTCGCTCGCTTTCTTCTTGCTCTCGCCGTTTTTCTTCCTTAAAAATCCTATTCGTTGCTCGTATAGCAATGGCAAAACCCACCACCATAGAAAAAAAGAAAATATCTTTAATGACGACCAGCATCCAGGGAAAAGAGCGTCCTTTCTTGGGTTCAGGTATCTCTCCTCCATGAAAAATTAGAATATAAAGATAAAGAATGCTAAATGCACTCATCACAATGAGCAACACATCTATTGCAACAAATTGCCCATACTTTCGCTTAAACAACTTATAATCAACAAGGTAAAAGTAATTAAAATAAAACACCAGCGCATAAAATAGCATAGGAATCAAACTACGCTTCCAATAGGTCGCTTGAAACTTCGGGCTATCCACCAATAAAAGTGGAAAGAAAAATAAAAACGCCCAGATGCCTATATGCAATAATGTAAGGAGTATGGGTTTTAATTTCATATTGCAAAAGTGGAATAAAAGCCCCAATATTGCAATTGTAATAGATGAAATGCCCATTTTTAGCGAACAATAGAACAAAAAATAAGAAATATGAGTCATCCCTTAAATCTACCAAAGTGCTGCTAGCATAATTAAGTAGCT
>CAZOLU010000585.1:0-1746 GCA_964580485.1 uncultured Saprospiraceae bacterium
CTTAAAACCTTTTACCCTTTTTTCATAATTTTGAGAAATTCACCGAAGTATTGAAGGCTCAAATCTAAAAAAAAATTTATCTTGAAGTCCTAAGCTGAATCATCTTAGAAAATGAGTTCAACAACTAACCTGCTCTCTAAAACATCTATCACATGAATAAATTTGCGATCCTTCTAGGCTTACTTCTTTTGAGTAGTTCCATGGCTTTCGCTCAGGAAATCTCGCTGCAAACCTTTGAAAAAATCAAGAAAAAAGGATTCCCCAAACAAATTAAACAAGAACTTGGAGCGCTTACCTATATCACTGGGGGAACGTTTATCATGAGTCAGACCGATAGAGGCATCGATCAACACCCTGAATTTATAGGGAGTCCAGATACTTTTTTGATAGATCTCTTTCGAGCTTCTAGACGGGTGACCGTCAGTAGCTTTTTTATGGGAACTACCGAAATTACCAATGCTCAATATCGGGAATTTGTCTATTGGGTGCGGGATTCTATTGCTAGAGCAGAAATGGGATATAAGAAAGATTATCCAACATCAGTAGGGGTTGATTGGGGGCGGGACTTAGATTGGAGTAATTCAACGCTTCAGGAAAAATTCTATACCAAAGATACTAGCTCTTTGGATAAGCGGCCTAAAATAAAAGCAAAATTGATGGTTTATGCCTCTGAGCAATATGCCAACAACCCTATCAACATCTATCCTGATACGCTCTGTTGGTTAAGGGACGTTAGCTATTCCTATCATGAGCCTATATCGCGTATATATTTTAATGCTCCATTATATGATGATTATCCTGTGGTGGGGGTCAGTTGGGAGCAAGCCCAAGCCTACTGTGCTTGGAAAACAGCACAATTAAAGCCTTTGTGTGCGAAAGCGGGGTTGCCCCCCCTAACCGTTCGCTTACCTACGGAAGCAGAATGGGAATATGCTGCATTGGCTTTTGAAGATACTAAAGAAGCAAAAACCCTAGACCGTAAAATCTACCCTTGGTCAGGAGGTGATCTTCGTGATGAGGAGGGGAATTATCGAGCTAATTTTGGAAGTATATTTTCCTCCGCAGGGGACATTATTAAGCCTTACCATGAAGGAGATTTATCCTTGTTGGCTAAAACTAAAACGGTAGAATTTCAATTATCTTCTATCAAAAAACAAAAAGCTTATTTCAAGAAGCATCCTGGAATAGAAGTCTATACCAATAATGTATGGGCTTACCCTAGTTATGGTGGTTTGCATGGGATGGCGGGTAATGTTAGTGAATGGGTGCAAGATGTGGCTACGATAGACGCTTTTCTAATTTTTAATGACTCCAACCCCTTTCGTACAGACAGTCTACTCGCCTCAGCAGAAATTCCAACTAAAATAGCTGGACTCGAAGCCATTATGGAAAATCCAGACTCTATTGCAGTGATGCGTTACCTTTTTGACCAAGCTAGAAGAGGAAGTTATAGCCCTTCAGTGATGTCACTTGAAGATTTCTTTCTGGCTATGACTCCAGTATTGGAAAGCGACTATCGAGATGCCAAAATTTTATTTCAGCATGGCTTTGGAAATAAGCGCGTAGGAAAAGGCGGGTCTTGGGCTTCTTCTCATATCTACATGATGCCAGGGATGAGAGCGGCCTATCCTAAAAAGCATGGCTATTCCTTTTTAGGTTTTCGTATTGCAGTAAGCAGCCCTCGAATTGAAACAAGTACTCCAAAAGAAAAATCATCTTCCAACTCTACAGAACCTAAATACTAAT
>CAZOLU010000585.1:1756-2072 GCA_964580485.1 uncultured Saprospiraceae bacterium
GGGCTGTTTTGAAATGGGCTGTAAAGAAGGGCGTGACCTCGCTTGTGAAGATGATGAAATGCCTCACAAAATCTGTGTACAAGACTTTAAAATTGGAACACATTGTGTTAGTCAAAAGCAGTTTTTGGCGGTGATGGGTTATAATCCTAGCCATTTTATGGGTTGTGATGATGCACCCGTAGATCGGGTAAGTTGGGAAGAAGCACAAGCCTTTGTCGACAAGCTCAATGAATTGACAGGCAAAACCTACCGTCTCCCAAGCGAGGCAGAATGGGAGTATGCCGCCAGAGGCGGCCAAAAATCCCAAAATTATGCT
>CAZOLU010000586.1:0-2032 GCA_964580485.1 uncultured Saprospiraceae bacterium
AAGAAGCCTTAGGCTTCTTGTGCGTAACATCAGTTATTGAGATAAACTGTGCTCGTATTCGGTTGATAAGATATGCTATATTCACTATCTGGAACCTCTAACTTGATCGTTCCTCCCTCTTTAGAAGGCATGGAGGAAATCTGATCCTGAATGACCTGAAATTTATTCCCATCTTCATCCGTATAGTGAAAGTCTGCACTATCGTCTAGGAAGTATGCGTATTTATAGGGGCCATACTTAATCTCTCTGGAATAGATAAAGTTGCGCTGTACTTTTTCCCCATCTACCTCTATCATTTTAGTTGCTCGAAAACAGATGTTATTATCCTTATCAAAATGGGCATAAATATTTTTATAAGGACCGTAGCCTCTCCTCTTCCCATTGACATTCAAATACCATTCATCTTTGGTAAGATCTTTTCGATACATAAAGCAAAAGTGATCAGCATCTACAGCCTTAATCGAGAAATCTTTGATCTCGGCATAAGGGCCATATTTTTTACCTGTCATCACGAATAGTTCTCTATTTTTTTTATCTCGAAAACTATAGGTGTAATCTCGGCCAGCAATAAGTTCTAAGCCCATATATTGATCTGGATAGGGACCAATTTCTTTTCCATTAAAGTAGATGTAATATTCCCCATTTTTTTGGAAAACAAAACCGGTACTCCCGCGATCATTGCGTTTTACATTATATTGATCAATCCACTGATAAGGGCCAATAGGCGGTTGACCATTGAGGCGCAGGTACTGTGATAGGGGATCTTTGGGATCTGTATAAATATAGAACCAATTATTATTAGCTTTAAAATTGGAGGCGATCATTTTTCCTTGAGGGCCATACTCTATAGCATCAATTTTAATATAATTCTGCCCGTCTTTTTGATATTCATAATAAATCATATCATCTGCAAAACCCCAGTTGACAACTCGATCAAAAGGGCCGACTTCTTCTCCATTGTGTAGGATATACTGCCTTTGGTTCTTAATAATTCGGGCGATGAAATCACCATTAGACTTATTCCTACGGAGAGTTGATCGGTTTTTCAATTGATAGGGGCCAAATTCTTGATCATCAATAACAAAGTACTTCTCTCCATCCCGATTAGCCGAAAATTCAAAGCGTCCTTTATCGATCTGCGAAAAATCTAGATTGTCTTTATATTCGTCAAAATCATCATAAGGGCCATAATCTTTCCCATTGATATGGAAATAGAACTTTCCATCTTTTAAATAGCGGAAAGCATAATTCCCATTTTTATCCAGATACAAGTCCCTTTTGTAAGTAGTCTTATAGTTGAATACTTTATCATAGGGGCCAAATTCTTTTCCGCCCAAATTGACGAAGGCTTCCCCATTTCGGCTAAAGGTGAATAAAAAGTGTTCGTCATCAATCACAGGAAGATGATACCAACCACCTTTGGGACCAATCTGATCATAAGGGCCATAGCTCTTGCCATTGATGTTGACAAATTTCTTTTTTCTATAATGATAGACGAAGTGATAAAAAGCAGTCCGCCCATATTCATCAATATCGATCTCAGGATCATAGATTAAATCATAAGGGCCAGTTTTTTTCCCATTTTGGACAAGATAATGCAGCCCTTTTTTTTGGATAAAAAGTAAATAGCCCTTGCCATCTCCCTGGAAATTTAGTCGGGTTTCATTATTGTGAATGATCTTTTCATCGTCTGCTAATTCATAAATCGTAGAGCTTTCGATAGCTTGTGCCCAAAGGATTTGAAGGGAGCATGAAAATAGGAAAATAAATAGTACTTGATTAAGTCTCATAACCTTTAATATGTAGTGTTTTGTGTAGAGAGAAAATTGGAGGGCTCTTCCTTGTGCAAATATAGGCTTTTTTTAAAATATCTGTTGGGTCTATTTCATTCTGTTAGGGGGAAGACAGTACCCACTTGTGGGGATTTTTGAATAAGCTTACCTTTTAGAGTTGTGTATCTATTTTCCATTTATTACATTTGTATAGTAGTCCGTTGAGAAAATTTAGGCAGCAATCCTGCCTAGTTGTAATA
>CAZOLU010000587.1:0-1308 GCA_964580485.1 uncultured Saprospiraceae bacterium
ATTAAAATCGGGGATTTATTTTTTGACCATTACTAAGTATCAAGAGCTGTCACATTTTAGAATTAACTCTAAAGACAAGAATAGCTATTATAAATTTAAATTAGATGGCGAGCTGGGCTTGATGGATGAGTCGGGTAAAGTTTATTTCAAAGGAGCTTACAGCAATTTTCGTTTTTTTAAATTTGACTCAAAGGACAGCAAATACTATTTCTTTTTCAATGCCGAAAAAACGGGAAAAGTTGGGTTAATGGACAACAACGGAAAGATACTCATAAAAGCTGAGTATGAAAGATTGACTCCCTTTCGAATCCATCCTGAAGATACGCGTTTTTACGCCTATTTTAATAGGGGAAAAAATGGGCCTACTGGTCTAGTAGGTGGGAATGGGAAAGTCATTATTCCTGCGAAATATAGCAAGATCACTCAACTCGAACAACGACCTAGTCCTTTTGCGGCTAAAGTTTTTTATCCAGAGAAGCAGAGACCTGATCTTTTTATGGTCACATCTAAAGACGATAAAAAAGGAATTTTTGATCTCAATGGAAGAGTTCGAGTAGCGGCTGAGTATAGTTCCTTAGAACATGTCCCATCTAAACAACCCTTATTCATTTTCCAAAAAACGGCGGAAGGGAAAAAAGGCTTGGTTGATCTTAATGGAAAGGTATTGCTTGGGGCAGAATACCACTCTTTGCGGTATAATATGAAAAATAACGGAACAGCGCTATTCGTTTATCAAAAAGAAGCCAAGCAAAACTTTGGGGTGATGGACAAGAATGGCAAAGAAATACATCCAGAGATTTTTACAAGCCTCAAGGCTGTAGATTGGATAGATCGGAAGGAGGATAAGGGAAAACTTTCAATCAATTTGGCTACCCTTGAATCTGATAAAGATAACATCTATTTGTATTCTGATAAGTTTGAACGGATTTTAGACTCTAGCCTAGATGCGCTACAACATGTTGATACCATCGTCACCTTCGATCCAGAAACTTTTGAGGAATTTTTAGAAGTGGTGTATCATCCCTATTATCTATTCAAGATTAGTACTGACTACCAGTCTTTTCAGGTCAAGACTAAGGGGAAGGTTAGCTTGATCAATTTTAAAGGAGAAGTTGTTTTGCCTCCTGTTTGGGATCAGATTGCTTGGTTATATGGGTACCATAGCCCCAACTATTTTATCGTCAGAGATGGTGAATATTGGGGACTTGTTGATCGTTCCAACAAACTGATGATTCCAACAAAGTATGAATCAATAGAAGCTTGTAGTGGAGCTCTTAATGGATACTATATTGTAGAAGAGCAAAAAAA
>CAZOLU010000587.1:1318-2027 GCA_964580485.1 uncultured Saprospiraceae bacterium
CTTTATTCAAAAGAGGGAAAAGCTTTAACAGATTTTGAGTTTTCGAAACAAATAGAAACTCTAGTTACCTTTGATCCAGACACCTCTGAGGAAATTGTTCGTGAGATCCCAGTGGGGCCCGTTATATTTGAAGATAAACCATTTGATCCTAAAGTAAAAACATTCCGTCTTTTGCGAGATGGGAAGGAGCTAATCTACAATTTTGAAGGAAAAGAAGTAAAGTAGGGAAAGGAAATGGGTAGAACCTCTAGAAAAAATATGCTGCAAGACATATAAAATCAGGCGATTAAAGGAACTCATAAAAAAGCAGGAGCGGCTGCAAGTTTATGATGTTTGACTTTAAGGCCTCAAGTCTGGGGTCAATCCTCAAAAAACAAAAATACAAGTCATCCCTTACATCTGCCAAAGTGCTGCTAGCATAATTAAGTAGCTTTAAATCAACGGAATAGTAGAGAATATTAGACTAAGAGACCCAAAGACAAGACGTATATCATCTAGTCTTTGGGTCTAATAATCTCGTACTTTTGATATTATTTTAAAACTGAACCAAGGCGGAGGCTAGGATCTCCCAACAAATACATTACACGCACACCACGCTGCAAACCATGCTTATCTGCATAGCGTTTTTGTGCATTGAAAAAGGCATCTCCTAAGGAACGCTCTTTAGCCACCAATTCTTCGATAAAGAAATAGGCCAAAGTGGAAGTCC
>CAZOLU010000588.1:0-2026 GCA_964580485.1 uncultured Saprospiraceae bacterium
TGTTCGGGTTAGTGATTATGGTTCGGTAGAGACCGTTGCAGCCAAATATTATGTTCGAACTTTTCCCATTCCGAATGTGGAAAGTATTATTCTTGTATTTGAACATGATGCAGAATGGGTAGAGCCTCTAAAACAACGTGCAGATACTACGGCAAGTCCTTCTATCAACAATATTATCCGACAGTACAACCTCGTCATGCGCCGAATGGTTTATTTGGATGAAGAACGCGCTGGTTTGGTATTGCAATCTCGTGAGCCTATTAATGTGCCTGCTTTAGCTATGAAGTTCTTTACTGAAGAAGGAATCGGTTCTATCGAAGAGGTGCTCCCTTATGGTGATGGAAATGATATCTCTATTGAGCGCACAAGCGATGGTTGGGACGTTACTTATAGTGTGCGTTTTGGCAACTGTGTCAACCAATGCCAAAAATTTCACGATTGGAAATTTACCGTAAGTGAAGCTGGGGAAGTAGCTTATAAAGGTGATTCTGGACATACTATTCCACCATGGATTGCCGCTACACCTGAGGCTAAGAAATATCCCGATGTCTTAAAGAAATAATTGAAATTTTTTTGAATATAAAAAGCCGCCCAAAAGGGTGGCTTTTTTGTTTTTAGCCCAAGTTTCATCAAAAAATGTTATAAAAATCAAAAAAGATAGTTTTTCTGATAACGCTGGCACAACAATGGTATTAAAGAGGGTATCTATGTATTTTAGTAAAAAGGGCGAAAAAGTAATCAACTCGCCCAACCCAAACTTTAAAAACAAAAATACCATGCAAAAAAATGTCCTCTTTTATGTTAGTGCCCTTTGCTTTTTCCTATCGCTATTTGTATATGATCCAGCCGCCGCACAGCGGCGACGCAAGTACAAAGACAAGCCACCCAAAATCATGAAAAATCTGCCACAGTTTTTTGCAGATGATTCTAAACTACCCGACTACCTTAAAAATATTTACAAACGAGATGCTTCCCGTATCGCAATCCGCTTGCTCAATCAAGAGTTGCGCCTCTCTAAGCAAACTGTGAAAATTCCCGAAGAACTGGTACAAGCAGTTTACAACGCATTAGTGGTGGTTAGAACTAGTGATTACAATGCAGTAAATAAAATTGCAAATACATATAATATACGAACCTTTCCCGTACCAAATGTGGAGAGTATTATTCTTGTTTTCCAACATGACGATGATCGCTTGGCAAGTCTTCGGCGTAGTCATGGGGGAAGTCTCGATGATCCAGAACTTAGCGAACTTTTGAGAGAGTACAATTTGCATATCAGAAAATTGGTTTACCTAGATGAAGAACGTGCTGGGATGGTGGTACAAGCCGAGGCTCCAATCAATGTGCCCGCTTTGGCCTATCGCTTTTTTCTACAAGAGGGAATTGGCTCAATCGAGGAAGTGATGCCTTATGGTGATGGTAACGATATCTCTATGGCACGCACTCGGGATGGTTGGGATCTTACTTATAGTGTACGTTTTGGCAATTGTGTTAATCAATGTCAAAAGCGTCACGACTGGAAATTTTCGGTTTCTGAAGAGGGAGATGTGGCTTATCATGGTGAAGAAGGACATGTCATTCCGCCTTGGGTTACGCCTGCTGCTCATCTGCCCAAAGATATTTTGAAAAAATAGGCTATACACATATGCTATGCTAAGAGCTAGGTTGTCGATGTACAATCTAGCTTTTGTTGTTTTTTGAAAAATGCTAAATTGTAGGAACTAAAAAAGTTTAGAGTTGAGGGAATGCTGGAGTAGCTTTAGAAAAGGCTAGTTTGTATGGCTGAGTGAATAGCCTCAGGGATACCCTTGGCATGAACTGTGCGACCTAACGGAGCTGCTGCTGTAGTAGCAGCTGTCTCTCAAATTAAAAACAAAAAGCCTTAAAAACTCCCTAAAAATTAGTAAATTTAATTTCTAAAATATAAAATTGTTGTAACTGTTTAGCCCCTAAAATTGCCGAACCCTATGCCAAGGGTCCTAAGGATTCCTTTGGAGCATCCCTAGGAAAGGGAATGGCTTGGGTG
>CAZOLU010000589.1:0-2009 GCA_964580485.1 uncultured Saprospiraceae bacterium
GTGCACTGTCTATTCTCTTAATTAACTCTGCTTGAATAGCCGCAGGGGAATTGGAAATATGTGGATAAGTACCATTTGAAACATCGGTATCAATACTTCGATTAAAAAAGACCTTGATTTCTCCTGTGGAATTGGATGCTGTGGCGAAAACATCTGTACCCGCAGGAGAGCAAATCGTATCAGATCCGTTAATTACACAAGCATGTATATAGTAGATCGTTGCTGGGCTTAGGCTGGAAAGCACAAGATCATGTGTTGTAGTATTGGTTCCATTACTCACAGCCCCTAACTCCAAAGCAGGGGTTAGTCCATATCTAACGAGCGTTGTTGCGCTACTATTGGTTGTGTACTGCAATCGGAAACTGCTGCTTGTAATATCGGATTGCTGTACCTCTCCGAAAATAAAAAACTGGGCTTGAGCCCACTGAACGCCCATTAAAAGGCTAATGATGAGTAAGGTTTTTTGCATGACGCTTGGTTTTATCAAGTTTTTGAATTGAGCTTTTGAGTTGCAGCTGCGGAAAGCTAGAACGATTCACTTGCTCTAATTGATCTATTGCAGTGCTGCTTTAAGGAGGGGAGTTGGGTATTTACTATGCTTAAAAATAAGAAAAACTGTGTATAAACAAAACATCCGACCCCTTCTTCATGGCGTCGGATGCTAGTATTTTACGAAAAATTAACCTTATTGCACATCGCTAGTATTGCGAATACGAAGTTGATAATCAGAATTAAACTGACTCAGAATAGCTGTTATAGTTACGGAGTTGGTCGGGTAGGCTGTCTGATAAAAAGAAGCTGAAGAAGGAGTAAACATATCAATTGTTCCAGTTGCATCAGTAACTAGATTGAAATCATAAACACCAGTAGGTATACCAGTACCATCATCCGTAATTGTAGCGGATTGAATTTGCACCAAGGTAGATTCCCAAGCATCCCCATTGTTGATTAGGTCATTCACAGTGGCTATACGAGGACTAACCGTATTATTGGCAGAAATTACGGTCACATCAGCACTAGAAATTCCAACTGAGTTGCCAAGACGAAGCACTCCGTTGTACTCCCCTAAAGCAGCATTAGAAATGACGATCTCTACAGAGTCACCTAAGTTGTAAGTGTGATTGGCTGTCATACGCACCTGAATACCTCCAGTAGCATCTTGAATGACAAAATTGTCGTCAAAGATATTGCCATTAGCGCGATCAGAAATGACAATACCTGCAACCTTACGTCCATTAGGTGCATTACTCGCGCCACCATTAAATAGAATCCGAACCGAATCCAAACCCATTACAGTTTCATTCCCTGAACTACCACCACCAGAACCACAACCAACACCCGTTTCCAAATCAGTGGAAGGATTGCGTAGGGTCAATTGGTAATCTCCTTGAAATTGCCCTACGATTCCCGTTACATTTTGGCAAGTTGTAGGTACATTATCGCTAGCAAAAGTAGCAAAGCTACTGGTATAAAGATCAAGGACATTAGTACCATCTGTAATTTCATTGAACCCAAAAGTAGCTCCCCCCGTAATCGTTACAGAATCTACCTTTACCAACATAGACTCATAGGTCTCGGCATCTGCTAATAGCGCAGTAAGGCTGATCTGCAAAGCAGGTACGCCATTATTGGAAGAGATGACATTAAAATTAGCCTCATTCAAACCTTCAATTTGCAATAAATCATTAAACTCACTTAAAGTCCCTCCATCTACCGCAAACTCCACATAATCATCTACATCCAAACTATGAGCAGAACCAAAACGCACTAGGATTCCCCCATCAAAGTTTTCGTCCATAATCACCACATTTTTATCTACGATATTATCAGTAGAACGATCAGAAATCACATACCCCTTTACTCTCGTATTGGTAGGGGCAGCCGTAGAAGTTCCTGTATAAGCAGCACGTACGGCAGAAATGGGTACTAGATTCCCAGTTACATTAGAAGAAGGTGAGCAGCGTACACTGTTGAATTGAATATCCTCAGTATCGCGAATATACAACTGC
>CAZOLU010000590.1:0-2007 GCA_964580485.1 uncultured Saprospiraceae bacterium
GAATAGCAAAAACATAAAAATAATGCTCGAGGTGCTCATATTCAATACTATGCACCCCGTAGAGATTCTCTCCAAAAACTTCCAGCGTTCCCAAGTCATGTCCCACCCGCTCCCAAATCGGCCACATATTCCCTGCCCAGGGATTCCGTGTAGGTCCTACATGAGATCGCGCATAAACTCCACTAGCTTTTAGACAAGTATTCTCACCATCCAGCTTTTCGGTCAACACCAACTCATGCGCTAAAATAGACTCCCAATCCGACTGAATTTTATCATCCGAAGTCGTACCAGGAGAAAATGGGAAATGATAGGTTCGCCCATATTTACGACTATCCATAACTCTTGATTTTTTATAGTTTGGGGCACCCATAGGGGGCGCTACCTTTCAGCCTACCTTATTCAGGCAGCCCATCTCGTTTTGTTTCACCAACGAGATGGTCCAAGGGCTTTCAGATCGCTACGCCAAATAGCAAGTCTATCCTGCTATCTTAAATAGCAAGCCTTAGAATACAGCCCTAAAGGGCTACCCCACTAAACTATTGAATAATACTATGCAATACTACCGCCTAGCCCTTTTGGGGCTGGCTTAAAAATATACCTGAGTTGTATTTAAAGTATTACATGACTGAGAAGAGTTGAAAAAATGAGCAATAAATCTGTTTTGCTTTATGGATGCAAAACTCCAATATAGATTACAAGCATTACTTCCAATTAGTTCCATAGTACCAACATAAAATTGAGCACTAGATCAACTAATGTTAATTAAAGTTTGTTTTAATGTTAATTTAATATGAACTTAAAGGTTCAACAAAATAGATCATATGCACAAAATCATCCTACTCAGCTTCTTCCTTATCAACATCAACCTTTGCCAAGCACAAGTATTAAAGGGGTTTATAAGCTTTAGAGCACTTGAAAACCCTTCCCTCATTATTCATGATTTAATTTTAGAAGAAGATCAAAGCATTATTGTTTTAAAATATGAAGAACAGGAATTTGATAAGAATTACCTATCTATCCATAGTCCCAAAACCAACTATCATTTTGTATTAAAAACCTTTGACCAAGAACTTCCGCTACTTAAAGCAGAGGGAATCCCTTATAGTCCTCAACAACTCAGGGTACGAAAAGGAGAAGTGCATCGAATTAAGCTGTATTTTCCAGCCTTACCCAAAAATGCCACGGTATTTGACTTGATAGAAAAGAATGTACCTAAAGATCGGAGCATGAATATTTATGGGATTCGCATGAGTCGTTCTGACCAACAACATGCTTCTATTCGTTTTTATGAGCAGGAAGACTTTGCAGAATATTTTGAACAAAATCAAGGACCTTACCAATATTTTGAAGGGTTCTGGACCGTGGAGGGGCAACTCAATTCCAAAGAACTAGATCAAAATATCAGGGATACAATTGCAGTGGTTTATGAAGATGGTTATCTCAAAGCCTATGATTTAAAAGGTTTTGAGTATGGAATAAAAATTCTGACCGCAAGAGATCATCTCAAAATTATTCATAAAATTGATCAAAAGACCTTTAGGGCCAATAGAGTAAAAGTTGGTCAGATCTTAAAATATGAGGACCAGATCAAAGCGCCTCAGCTATTTAAAGCTGCAAATGCTTCCTCCCTATCCTGTATGTTGAGGAAACAAAACTAGCCCCTCTACTAGTGCAATCGTATAAGGCTTTGCTTGGGCTGATCTCCTTTGTAATAATAAATATCATCACTCCAGCTCACTAGCCGATCATATATAAATTTGCTCCGCCGCTTTCCCTTTTGGTTGAACAAGGCCACTTGCCCCTCGGCTCGAGTGACCCTGAGATAAAAATGAGCCTTGTCGTTAGAAAAATAACGGATCTTCTCATATTTGGGTCGAATCAAACTCTTCCCATTTGCAGTATAAAGTCCTTGCCCTTGATCTGTCTGTAAAACTACGGTTTGATGCAGACTATCGTAGTACATATCACCAGGCTTGTAATAGTGGGTCTCAATAATTTCTTCAAAAG
>CAZOLU010000591.1:0-2003 GCA_964580485.1 uncultured Saprospiraceae bacterium
ACTCCTAGTTCTAAGCATTTGTCAATCACTCGATGATAAAAATCAATGCCCTTTTGGTTCACTTTGCCAGTGCCCTCAGGAATCAGGCGCGACCAAGCAGTGGAAAAGCGAAATACATCCATGTTCATTTCTTTGACCAAAGCAATATCTTCTGGATAGCGATGGTAAAAATCGCAGGCTACATCAGCATTTTCCCGATTTTTAATTTTACGCTTTTTGTGGTGGGTAAAATGATCCCAAACAGAGGGACCTTTCCCATCTTCATTCCATGCTCCCTCAATTTGATAAGCGGCAGTGGCTACTCCCCATTTAAAGTCGGGACCAAAATCGGCTTTGGTAAAATCCGTATGAGGTTGAAGCATAGACCAGAGTTGTTGAGGAGTGGTAGTCGCCCAAGCGGCTGCAGTGAGCGCAGAAAGACGGAGAAATTCTCGACGTTGCATGAGTAGATTAAGCATTAGTTTGGTGAATAATGCCTTAAAATAGCAAGTTTTGGAGTAATTTACCTTGAAGTTTTAGTTTTTCTATAAGTTAAATCTAGCTATTCCCCAAACTTATAAGATAAATACACTACTTAGAGTAGGCCTAAGCATTCAAAATAGTTTCAGGGATTCTTCGGTGTAGTCTAGGTGCAGTTTGGTTAATATCTTTGATGACAAAAAAGCCATCATTCCCCTGTTTTTGATACAAAGGCATTAGGATACGACCATCACAGAGTGCATGCACCAAGCCATGACGATCATAGGCCAACAACTCCCCTTTGGTGATAAAGTCAAAATTACGGTATATTTTATCCTCCCGCATTCTAAAATTATCCCCCTTAGCAATATGGTGACAATAAATGAGTTGCGCCTCTTTTGGTAAGCCCTGAGAATCTTGAGTCAACAACATTTCGTGTTTCATTTCAATATCCTCAGGATAAAAACCACCAGCAGCTCCAAAACATTGAATCACAGCCGAAACCGCATGCTCAATAGAGTTGGGACTATCATGTTGCCCCGCCTCAAAGCAGATAGAAGTCAAATCAATATTAGGGAAATTCTTTTGGGTAAAATAATGCAGAATGGTACCATCGAGATCATCCAAAAAACCATGCAAAATAGGCGCATGAATCTGCAAACCAAGCTGTCTAGACTTCTCATCTTTGGAAGGGATGATAAACATACCGCCATGTGCAGTCGTCGTATGCAAATCGAGCAGGATAACTTTCTTGGCTTGATATTGCTCGATAGCACCTAGCACAGCTTCTTTGATTCCTCTAAGCTGTCGTTCCTCATTGGTCAATAACTTTTCAGGAGGACTTGCCAAGATGCGAGCTACATTTTCTTTTTGCCAGATGCGGTTGAGATCTTGGTCGATGTAGCGTTCGCGCCGCTGTGCGGCGCTAATATTGCCATGAATGGCAACGATATGCCCCCTAAAATCGAAATGCGGCTTTTCAAAACGCTCTTCGTCTATTTTATTAAAGACTTCATGTACCGCTTTATAGCCCGCGGGTTCATTGCCATGTATTTGAGCCAAAATAATGAGCAGTGGTCCATCTTTAGAGCCGCTGCGTGTACCTATTATACGAGGGTATGCTGTCATAATCATTGGTCTGCTTAATAAAACCTACAAAGCTGCAAGCTTTAGATTTTGCTATTCGTCAAAATTGGGCAAAAGGGGAATTTGCTATTTTAGCGATCCTTGGCATAGGTAGCATCGGTCAGGATATACATCAAACGGAGAGGATCATCACGATTGAGTTGAAGCTTACCTTCTAGTATAACGGCTTTATCCATACGATAAATAATCGGACTTGCCGCCTCCACTTCAATAACAGACTCTGGACCAGCACCTCCACAAAAAAAGCAGGAGCTATAAGGGAAAGCCGATAAAGTCATTTTACCTCCAGTCAAGTCAGCTGGAATAACATAACCTTTTAGCACGATGGTTTTGCCTTCCAACTCTTCGATCTTTTTATTAAAAATCGGAGTGTAAATGACATCACCACTTTCGATATC
>CAZOLU010000592.1:0-1969 GCA_964580485.1 uncultured Saprospiraceae bacterium
GCCTAGTGAAGATGATCCGCTGGGAAAATTCATTCAACACTACCAACTGAGTACAGAGGAAAGCATCGTATTACTTACTGCGCTAGCTCCCCATGTGTTGCCCAACTTTTTTGATGCAATCGTGGCTCAATATTTGCCAGACGGTGGTGATTTCATCGAATTTGGAGGGATAAAACCAGAAAGTGGTAAACATAGAGGTATGTTGCCCACTGGGGAAACAGCTTTGTTTATTTTAGCTGGAAATGATATTGCGAAGCGGTTTCAGTTGCAGTTCATTTTAACCAATAATCACTTTTTCACTCGTGATAAAATTCTCTACCTTGATGATGTAAAACCTGGAAATCCTGTCATGGGTGGACGATTGATACTGGATCAAGATTATATAGAACTGTTTACCATAGGTAATATTTCTATCCCTAAAATGAGTACAGCTTTCCCTGCTCAGTATATTTCCACTCAACTAGATTGGAATGATCTTGTGCTCAATGAACAGACTGTTTCTCAAATTAAGGAACTAGAAAATTGGGTGAATTACAACCATACCCTCATGCAAGACTGGGGCATGGCCAAGAAACTCAAACCAGGTTATCGTGCTTTGTTTTACGGCCCGCCCGGCACAGGTAAAACGCTAACGGCAACCCTTTTGGGTAAATACACTCAGAAACCTGTTTTTAAAATTGACCTTTCAATGGTCGTTTCAAAATATATAGGAGAGACAGAGAAAAACCTGTCCAACTTGTTTGACAAAGCACAAAATAAGGATTGGATACTCTTCTTTGATGAAGCCGATTCTATTTTTGGTAAACGTACCAATGTGCGAGATGCACATGACAAATACGCCAATCAGGAGGTTTCGTACCTGTTGCAACGCATTGAGAATTATCCCGGTCTTACTATCTTAGCTTCTAACTTTAAGAAGAATATTGACGATGCTTTTATGCGTCGCTTTCAATCGGTGATTTACTTCCCGATTCCCAAACCTTCGGAACGGTTGCACCTTTGGCAAAAAGCATTTCCGCCTCAGGTTCAGTTTGCCTCTGATGTTGATTTCTCAAATCTAGCAAGCCGTTATGAACTCACAGGATCCGGTATCATGAATGTAGTTCAATATTGCTGTATTGAGGTACTGGCAAACTCTAAAACTGAAGTCTCTCATTACCATATATGTAAGGGTATTGCTAGGGAATATGCTAAGGAAGGTAAGGTTATACACTAAAACCACCGTTTTAAACTATAATCCGACTCTTATTTAAAGACTAGTTCAAGAAACTAATGTCTAACTCGTTTCTGGTGAATCCCTGATTTTATTTGCTTGGAAAGATAGCGTGTCAATTTTTGTGCAACTTAGGATTATTTTAAAACCCTACAAAAAAACCAACCTCACTCCTCCAAAAAAGCCCGTGCCCGCTCCACCGCCGCCGGATCCTTGGCAGGAACAGAGGCCGTGGCGTCTAGGTGTCCCAAAAAAATATCCTTCCCAATGCTTCCATATCCTTCCCTTATAGTCTCCTTATGTTTTCTATAGATCGCCATTGCTTTTTCATACTCGCCATTGTACAGGTAGCCCATGGCGAGATTAGATAAAGCCCCTATGTCCTTACCACCGTTTTCAACGTATGCTTCGCCTGCCCAGATGGCGCCTTCAAAATCATGGCATTTGACGAGATCGTAAGAAAAATTAGAATAGTCACCTAACGTAAAGTCATTTCGGTCTTGTATGCCCTGTCGAATGGATTGTGCTAAAGTAATTCGAGTACTATCGGCGCATTCTCCTAACCACGCTTGATAATCAATGGTATGACTGACGGATAAAGTGAAGAAGGAAAGCGGTAGGCTATCGAATGGATTACCACTCAATAACAGCCCTGTGAGGTTTTGTAATTGGCCGATTTCGGCGGGCAGTACCTCTAAGTTATTACCACTCAATAACAGCCCTGTGAGGTTTTGTAATTGGCCGATTTCGGGGGGG
>CAZOLU010000593.1:0-1952 GCA_964580485.1 uncultured Saprospiraceae bacterium
GTAACTTTGGTGGCATAACTTAATGTTTCAGAGAGTTTTCGTTTGTTGTTTGCACTACAAATATAAAACTCTCTGTTTTTAGTTATTCCCACCCCTCAAATAGTTACTTAAGGTTTCATATTTTAAAACAACTTCATTGTTTTTAGGAACATCTAAGTTTGTATTTAGAATAGATTTTGTACCTTTAGGGCATCAAAAGGGTCTTGTTGAAAAAGATTCTTTCAAAATATTATAGTTCTTGCGAAAGGCAAAACCATATTATGCTCAGTAGAAACAACATTCGCATCAAAGTCCTGCAAACGCTTTATGCGCATCAGGTGAATCCTAATGACAGCGCTGCGGCAGAGCGCATTTTTTTAAAAGCAGTAAAAGACAGTTATCGTCTTTATTTGCTAACCATGCTTTACATCTCTAAAGTTACTTTTTTTAATAAAAAGGATTATGAGATTAAAAGTAAGAAATATGTCCCTACCGAAGAGGATAAAAAAGCTTCTCTACTACTTTATGAAAACCCCGTAGCACAGGCGATTCGTGAAAATGCCCTTTTCCAGAGAACTGTGAAAAAGGAGGGCGTAGCACAACTCGTAGATGAGGATATTGTCCGCAAAGTGTATAAGCAGTTTGTAGAGTCGGACTATTATGAAAGCTATCGCAGTTTAGAAAATCCTCCGCTTCGAGAGCATCAGTATGCCTTGGTGCGCCTGTACTTGAGCATGCGTGAAAATGAAATTTTTACAGAGCATCTTAGCGATCATTTCCCTACTTGGGCGGATGATGAATCTTTGGTTTATGGTGCTGTGAAACGAAGTATGAGAGACCTGCCAGACAATGATCAGTTTTTTAATGCGCAACTTCCCAATAGTGAATTTGTAGATGATTTGGGGAAAGAGCTGCTGTACCGAGTCATTCGAAATGATGAAGAACTTCAAGATTTGATCGCCAATAAATTAAAAAATTGGCAGGAAGATCGGGTAGCGGTGATTGATATGAATTTGATGAAAATGGGAATTTGTGAGTTTCTATATTTTCCTAGTATACCCACCAAGGTTACTATAAATGAGTATGTCAATATTGCCAAGGCTTACAGTACGGATAAGAGCAAGCGTTTTATCAACGGTATTTTAGACCGCTTAATGCAAGAATTGAAAAAAGAGGGACGCATAAAGAAAGAAGGACGTGGCTTGAAGGGGGAGTAAGCTTGCTAGACCATAAACTTTTACCCTTACTCTATTGTTGTGCATCTAAAATTCGACCTTAAAGGCAAAATGTTTATGATGAGAATCTATATTTATAGTTTGAGCTTATTGTTGTTGGTGGCTTGTGGAGGTAATGCCTCCGAGTCTAAGGTAAAGCCTGCTTCAGAGGTAGAAAATAGTTCTACAATCAAAGGAACTGAGCTGTATCGCAATCCCGTCACTGCAGACCAACCTATCTCGGCCGACCAAGCCGCCAAAGTGGATTTTGAAGAGTATACCTTTGACTTTGGCTCTTTGAAAGAAGGGGATAAAGCTGAGCACGTTTTTAAATTTAAAAATACGGGCAAAGCCCCATTGGTTATTACAAATGCCAGAGGGAATTGTGGTTGTACCGTTCCGCAATGGCCTCGAGAACCCATTCCCCCCAATGCAGAGGGTGAAATTCGGGTGCTATTTGATAGCAAGGGTAAATTAGGACGGCAGGAAAAAGAGGTGATCCTCACCGCCAATACCATCCCCAATCGAACTAAGTTGAGAATTACGGCAAATATAGCCGAGTAAATTTTAAATTCATAAATTATTCATTTTATTATACTTATATGCAAGATTTGATATTTTTTCTGTGGCAAGCTCCCGCTCCGCCTCAAGGTGGAATGGGTCTAATGGGTAATATCCTCTTTATCGTTGCGGCTGTTGTAATTATTTATCTCCTAATTATTCGCCCCCAACAACAGCGGAGTAAAAAGGAAAAATCTT
>CAZOLU010000594.1:0-1941 GCA_964580485.1 uncultured Saprospiraceae bacterium
TTGTGTGAAGAAATGCGTTATAAAGTACCTTCTACAACCAAGTACTTTTGCCTTACTGAAGCTATTGCCTTGTATCTACAAAAACACACCACCTATCGCAAAAGAAAGGTATTTTTTGGAAAGAGAACCCTCCAAGATCTCAAGCCTTCTCTACTCAAACATCGGAAAAAAGAGAAGTTTCTCTTACCTTCTTCCAATTTGGGAAAAAAGGCTTATGTCAATTTTCTAGAAGAAAAGGAATTTGACTTCAAAGAGGCTGAGATGTACCTTGCGGTAAGTAGCGACATTTCTGACTTAGAAGATGTTTTTTATGACATCTTGGTGTTTTTTAGTCCCTTGAGTATTGATTCGCTCTACGACAACTTCCCCAACTTTAAACAGAATAAAACTCGTATTGCGGCATACGGACAAAAAACCAAAAAAGCTTTGGAAGACCATGGTTTGATTATTGATATTCAAGTACCTGTACCGGGAGTTACCTCTTCTATGGCTGAAGCCATTGAGCTGTACATCAAAGAGGTACAAGCTACAAAAAAGGCTTAGGTCTTAGTAGAATTAGAGTATATAGCAGGAGTCATTTCTAAGCTAAGGAATGGCTCCTGCTATCTTTTTGCAGCATACAAGATCTACTCTATTTCAAGCTAAAAACTACTGGTCGCTATCGCCTTCAGTACTAAAAAACTCGGTTAAGCGACTAGATACATTATCCATACCATTTACCCCCATTTTTGCAGCGATCTGAAACATATTATTGGTCACCAAGGCTGTCCCCAGTGCTTCTGTCCCTGCAATATGCATGGTGTCTTTTACTTTTTCGTGCAAATGATCCAAACGCACCATAATACGACTCAACTGTTGGAAAAGAAGTAAATCTTTTTCCATTTCCTCACGATCAATATACTCTGGAAGAACTGCTTTATATTGCTCTGCCGCACGAATCGTTTCCTCTACAAATAACTCATTATCACGAGTCAAACGAGGGTACTGTGTCCGCTCATCACTGGTTAGACTTAGTAAAAAAGGTAACTTAGCCTCCACTTGGTCTAATAAGGTTCGCACCTCTGCCACCATATCATTTGTCAATTCAATAGAAATTCGATTATCAGCCATAATAGTTCTTTTTAGGTTGTTAATATGGGTTTACATTCTTTGCAACAATTTACAAAAAAAATGAAGAGTTCCCTGATTTATATAAATGAATTTCATCAAGATTTAAGTATTCAACTTGGCAAAACTGATAAAATTTCAGTATTTTGATTGAGTTGAGTCATAAGTATAAACTTACAAAACCACACCTACTATGAAAATGTATCCAACGCTACTTTTGGCGACCCTACTTTTATTTAGCTGTGCAAGAGATTACCCCATGGAAAAAGCAGAGGCCGAAGTCGTTAGTTATGTCCCTCCTACTAAACCCCTGCTTTGGGACCTTCGTGTAAAGCTTGCCAAAGATGTAAACAACACCCTACTCAGCGGGCTACAAAACCATGTCGGCGAAAAACCTACAAACAAGCCTGTTTATGAAATAGCCAGAAGCTACCAAGATAAGGTTCTGGAGCTTGATGCTGAAATCAAACGGTTGTTAATCAACATGATTGAAGATAGTGGTGGACTCTACATCTATGATGATAAAACCGAGAAGCTCCTAGAGCAAATCGGCTACAGCCGATTTGAGCTAACCAAAGAGCCCTCTAAAGATGGATTTTTGACCAATCCCAACGATTGGGAAAGCGTAAATTTCTTACTCCTGCAGGAAGATCAAGCCGTTAGCTTGCAAGAGCGTATCCTCAATTTATTCAAAGAGCTTCCGAGCGATTATGCTAGCCTACGAAACCTGCAACTCAGAGGCACCGATTTCACGCAAAGCGACCTTAATCAACTAGAGTTTCATATTGGCGAAATCCTAAAACTAGAGCGTGGCATCGACTACCTCTATCGAAA
>CAZOLU010000595.1:0-1940 GCA_964580485.1 uncultured Saprospiraceae bacterium
GCCCGAATTAGGCCGCTGGCCAAGTCGGGATCCGATTGGGGAGGAAGGGGGATTTAACCTGTATGGGTTCGTAGCTAATAACAGCGTCAATCAGTGGGATAATTTAGGGCTAGCAGATAACACTACAGCTTATGAATTAGGAATTGAGTGGCTAACTGGAACATCCAACATCAACCGAAGTTTTAAAGATGGTGACACGATTGCCGAAGAAATGAAGAAGAGTCCAGAGGCCGAACAAGCTAAGAAGGATTTGGAAAAACTACTTAAGTCTGATTGCAAAAATGGTCACAAAGTAACATTTAGCCGTAGTTTATTTAAATCAGGCTACTGGGATAATATTGGCTATGCATTTGATTTTGCTAGAGACGTTTTAGGTCGTAATCCATCTAGAGCCTTTATGGGGAGTTTCAATGGAACAGCAGAATCTTCAGCTGTTGATTGCGCTAAATGTTGTTCCGAAGTTAAATTTTATATGAAGAATGATGCTGGGTGGGAATCTGCTACGCGATTACCTAGGTATGGATATAGACCTTTGAGTAATGGTTCTCCAAGGCCAGCTTTGTTTTCAAGTGGTTTTCTGACAGCTAACAGGAATACTGCTTCGGATTATGTTCCTAAATCCTTACTTCCTAATGATGCTTTCGGACCGAGAGGAAGAACAATTTCAATAACAGTAGAATGGAAGGACGAAGTATGTTGGGGAAGCCAAAACTAGCATTTATTGTATGTATTTTTGCTGGGTTGGCTCTTGTTTCATGTTTGCCGGTTATGCGAAACGAACCTAGTAATATATATGGAAGATACGTTGGTAATCACGGTATGCACAAGGAGGTTTTAACGCTGTCTGAATCAGGTCAGTTCATTCATGAAATGAATAATGGTAAGGACTTGATCTTATCGGAAACTGGAACTTTTGAATTGGTGAGGGAGCAAGTGAAATTTTATGGCTTTACCCAATTTTACAATCCTTTGACAAAAAAAATTGACGACAATGGAGAGAAATTTGGAATTTTGTATTTAAACCTTTTAGTTGGTGATCCTTTTAACATGCTGAAACCTGCGCTAGACCAAGAATACTTTTTAAAGCAACAAAAGTCAGAACGGGGTCAAGCATCTTTGAACGACCGGACCCAAAAACAAGAAAAGAATTTCTAGATGAGGAAGTTGAAGTAAGGGTGGAAGAAGAAGACTTTAGAAATCGTCATAACACATCACCATCGATGCCTAATTATCGAAATCCAGATCGAACAACTAATAGAAAGGCGATTGAAGATAGTATTTACAATAGCAAGCACTATAATCCACCGACAGATAGAAAACGAATTGGTCGAAGGTATGAAGGTGAAAGCTCTACAAGTGGCTGGGACTGCCCGAATTTTTCTAGTCCTTAAACTAATTTTGGTGATTCATGGTAAATAGCTTTAAACTAACTCTATTGATGTTGTGCCTCCTAATCGGGGGATGCAATTATCAGAAACATGAAAAACTAAGACCGCTTGTGACACAATATTCTGGAGAGGTTAAGCAGCACAATCTTGCTGCTATGAGAGATTTTTCTGAATCGGATGAAGCAGTTTACAATGCAATAATTATAGAGATTGCTTCGCCAGAAAAATATGAGGGACGGCAGATAACACTGTATTATCATATGGCAGAAGAGGGGAATTATTCGATTAGAAAGGTAGGCACTTCTTTTCGATTCAATACTTCCGTAGATCTGTTTGTTGATAATCAGCAACTATTTTTAGGAGCTCTTGAAGACATTGAAATAATTGATTCACAAAAAATTAGGGGTCAGGAAGGCACACTTGACAAACTCAACCCCTAACCAACCCCGTCCGCTCACTCACCGTGAAAGCGAGGAAAAGGCAGGGAAAAGTCGGGAAAAGGGGTCGGTCAAGCATCTTTGGTGCGGCCGTGAAGCTGGCGTCAACGCGGGT
>CAZOLU010000596.1:0-1938 GCA_964580485.1 uncultured Saprospiraceae bacterium
ACTGGAATTTAACAAGTAGGTAGAAATTTAAATATGCTCTTAGCCTCCAAACTTCTAAAACCATACTTATGAATAAGCTAGCAATCATTCTTTTGGTAATCCTTTCAGCTATTTTAACTGCTTTTGTGTTCATGAACAACAACAGTGGGCAGAGCAACACTCAGCCCAACACAAATCATGTTAATCCTCAAAAAGATGCAGAACATGATATTCAAAATAATAGTATAAAACTGCTAACTCATGGGCATCCGATGCCAGCAGAAGTCTCAAAAATCAGGGATCAGGCTGCCCAGAAAATAGGAATTCGCTACCAATCAAAAGCAGGCTGCGTAGTTAATGAAGCTACCCAGCAATATGTTCAACAATATAACCAAGCTGTTCGAGAGCATCTTAATCAACAATTTGGGCACAACTGGGAAGACTGCCTGAATCTTGCAATCCATCAGCAACAAGCAGAAGCCTATGCTAACTATGAGGTAGAGGAAATTGCGAATCAATACATTATGCTTCCTTTTGACCTCTATTTTGATCTTCATCAAGATAAGGTAAGTCCTCAGGATTTACACCTACTTGAAGCCAATGCCAAAGGCTTTGCCACAGCACTTGAGCTCATTGGGCATGATCACAAAATCTATCTTAAAGCTTTCTACAATAAAAAAGAAGATCAAAGCGTTGCAGAAATGAGGTTAAAAAAGCTTATAGCGCATCTAAATGCCTTGGGGATTAGCGAAAATTACCTCAAAATAGTTGGTATAGAGGAAGGGCAAGTTCCCAACTGCCAAAACTGCCCTTTTGATTTTAGCAATTACCCCCAACGTGTTGAATTGCGTTTTGAGGCCGAAGCTTTTCAAAATCATCCTTAATTTTATATACAACAAGTTGCTAACCTTTCTAACTTTATGGTATCCATTAGCAAAAAACAATACAATATGTCTACAACTATCATGCAATATAGCCTTCTACTGTTTCTGGGTTTTTGTATCCCTCTTAGTAATTTTGCACAGGAAAGTCCCGAATATACCGATTTGACAGAAGTGGAGATGGAACTCAGCACACTAGGAACAAACCTGCACAATAACCGCAAACTTGAGAATCGCCGCTATGCGGCTCAGCGCATCGAACAGCTGCTCAAAGAAAGCCTCGAAGCCGACAACACCTATGGCTATCCCTTCGATCAGCTAGAAGGCATTGCGATGCTACAGCCAGAGGACAAACGCTTCCGCATTTTCACTTGGGAGCTGTATGAAGACACCAGCAGCTATGTACAATATGGCATTGTGCAAACACAAGAGGGGAAGGTTTTTGTACTACAAGACAAATCCCATGAAATGGATCGCCCAGAGTTTGGTCGCAACAAAACCGACAATTGGTATGGTGCCTTATACTACAACCTCAAAGCCTTCCAAACCAACAATCAAACGCAGTATCTTCTCTTTGGGCGGGATTCTTATAGCGTTTATGAGCATCGCAAGGTGCTCGATATTCTCTATTTCGATCATCAGGGGCATCCCCGTTTTGGCAATAATATTATCAAGGTCAAGGATGGCTATGGTCGCCTGCGCACGGTCAACCGTTTTCTACTGCAATATTCTGCTGGCGTTTATGTCAAGCTCAATTACGATGAGGAGCTCGACATGGTGGTTTACGACCATCTTATCCATGGCTCAGGGGTGGTTGAAGGACAGCAACCCACGGGGGTACCAGATGGTAGCTACTCGGGTTTGCAACTCATCAAAGGACGTTGGGAGTATGTAGACAAGGTGTTTAAAGATGATCCCAACAATGTATTGGTCAACGATCAAAATCCACAGATGATTATGGGTCGAAAAACCAAAAAACGAGAAACTGACCTCCGTAAAATGTTTGGGAATAGAAAGAAATAAGATTCTTTGGCAATTGCTGTGGGCCCTACGGCAATGATCTGCCTTCGGTCGCTAT
>CAZOLU010000597.1:0-1921 GCA_964580485.1 uncultured Saprospiraceae bacterium
GTCTGAACCAAAATCAGATGTGTTGCCAATTACACCATAGGCCATTTTTATATAGCGGCAGCAAAGATACAACTTTATTATTTTTTCACCAAGTTTTCTTGTCTATTTCTACTGTAAAAATTCGATCGCCCTTTTCTTCTTCTATTTTGAGGTAGATAATTCCTTGAAGTGGAAGCAATGGCTCTATCAATTCAGGCCACTCGATAAATAAATAGTTTTCGTCATAAAATAGGTCCTCAATACCAATATCAAATGCTTCCTCAGTATGTTTTAGACGATAGAGATCTGCATGGTGTACCTGTAGCGGGCTATTTTCAATGTGGTATTGATGCACTAAGGCAAAAGTAGGACTAGCCGTTTTTTCTGTTACCCCCAGTGCCTTACAAATCGCTTTCACAAAAGTAGTTTTACCTGCACCCATACTTGCGTACAATAAAACTTTCTTACTGATGTGAAGGTAGTTGTTTATAAAAATAGCAGCCCACTGCTCCAACTCTTCCAAGTTTTTAATCCGAATTTGCTCCATTTGGTCAATTATTTCTCGCAAAAATACAAACTAATTGATATTCCCCTCTTTTTATTGCTTATTTTTGTACTGAATAGTTTTTCAAACTATGTGAAGCAAGAGTTGTTGATAGCCTTATTCTAATTACCCCCCTAAGTCACAGATTTTTATTGCTATGCTGTTATTTGTGTTTTTAGTTGTTCCGATTGTATTGTGGTTTCTCCCTTTGTCTGCTTTAAAAAAGCATAAAGCCACTGGACTAAAGAGGTACTATATCAATTTTATAGCAATGCTCATCTGCTGTTTGATTTTTGGACTATTTTTTTGGTATATGCAGCTTTCGTGGTCTTGGAGTCTACTGATTTTGTTGATGATTAGTAGCAGTTGGGGAATCCTATTTCATTTTCTTCAATCAAAAATTTAGATATGCGTACGCTTTTTTATTTAGGAATATTGAGTTTAGCTGTACTCCTATTGAGTAGCTGTCAGCGCAATACCGTATGGTATATGGCAACTAAGGTAGAGCAAAAACCTCTAGTAGATGGGGCGCTTAATGATTGGCAAACTCCATTAATTCAACCTTCTAGTCAAGTGGATATTCGCTTCAGGTCAGCTTATGATCAAGAGTATCTCTACATTGTAGTCCATATACCAGATGCCTACTACCGGTCGTTAATGCTGGCCAATGGTGGTAGTATATGGCTAGACACCTTGGCTAAACGCCGTGATAAGTTTGGGATTGGCTATCCACTTGCACTAAACAATGCTCAACTAGAGGCTATTGCAATAGAAAGTCAAGGAGATGAGCGACAGTTCTTTGATAATTATGCAAAAGCGTTGCAAGAATTTGATTTGATTGGTTTTGTGGAAGAACCGGTTCGGGCTTCTAACCTCAGCTCTAATAGCATCAAGGTGGCCGCTCAATTTGATGAGTTGCAGGCCTTAATTTATGAGCTTAAAATTCCCCTCAACCAGATATTCAACCGAGTACCAACTCCAGGAACTAGCATGAGCATAGGCATTGAGGTCAACACCCCCAAAACCTCTCCATTAGATGAACAAGATGATAGTAGTCTTTTCAACGACAGGAATATGCAAAACAATGGCATTACACAAAGCAACCCACTGATGGGGCCAAACATGAACCCTAGAGCTCCTCAAAATCAAAACATGGGCTCTCGCCAACCTTCTATGCCCGTCGTTTGGGCTAAGATTCAATTGGATTCATTGCCCTAAAAATAAATATGAGAGACTAAAAGACCCAAAGACAAGAGGTATATCATCTAGTCTTTGGGTCTTTTAATTTATAGCTATCTGACTTTACTAGATCCGCTTTTGTTTAAGAGCATGTTTAAATTTTCAGGTACTTATAGTCAGTAGATTAAGTCTCTAATCTTATAGCAATAGTCCGTGAAG
>CAZOLU010000598.1:0-1918 GCA_964580485.1 uncultured Saprospiraceae bacterium
AGAAATGTACAAAGTGGAGTAAGGACTACTCCTCAATATTTAATAATTCAATTTCAAAAATCAGGATAGAATTAGGTGGAATGTTCCCAACAGCACGACTACCATAGGCTAGTTCAGAAGGGATATAGACCTTCCATTTAGATCCTAGGGGCATTAGTTGTAAAATTTCCTGCCAGCCCTTGATGACTCCCATTACGGGGAAGGTGGCAGGTTCGCCACGCTCCACGGAGCTATCGAATACAGTACCATCGGTCAGTGTGCCATGATAGTGTGTAGTCACTTCATCTGCGGCAGTAGGTTTTTTGCCTTCACCTGCTTGAAGTACTTCATATTGAATACCACTTTCCAAGGTTTTGACCTTGGGGTTGTTTTTGGCATTTTTGTCAAACCATTTTTTTTCTTCGGCTCGTTGGATTTCGGCTTGCTGAGCTTTCATGGCATCCATTCTACTCATAAAGATATTCTGAGCTTCCTGCAGTTGCTCATCGCTCATTTTATTCTTTAGAGCCGCTTCGAGCCCCGCTACAAGCTCCTCTGGGTTGATAGAATCGCTAGGGATACCTTGCATCTCTAGGCTTGCCCCTAATAAGATACCATAGTTGAAGCTTAGGCTACTTGAGTCTACGCTAGCTAGTTTATTATTTTTTCCTTTGCTAGTTTCTTTTTTAGCAACACAAGCATTCAATAAAAGGGCGATGGCCAATAAAAATGGCAGTGGTTTTAATGCGAAGGCAAGAAGTTTCAATGGTATTGGATTGCGATAAGTGATAAAATAAATTTAACTGAGTTGTCCAGCTTTGGTATACAAACCTGCACGTTGCTCTTTCACTTGAGGATCACGTAGATATTCATCATAAGTCATGAGCTTGTCAATAATTCCATTTGGTGTAATTTCAATAATCCGATTGGCAATGGTTTGAGTAAACTGATGATCTGAGGAGGTGAAAAGAATATAGCCTGGAAAATCTACCAGCGATTCATTCAATTTGGTAATAGATTCCAGATCTAGGTGAGAGGTCGGTTCATCCATAACTAGTACATTTCCTTCTTCCAACATCATTTTAGACATCAGACAACGCACTTTTTCTCCACCAGAAAGTACTTTAGCCGATTTTTGTGTTTCTTCCCCAGAAAAAAGCATTCTACCCAAAAAACCACGAATGAAGGTTTCATCTTTTTCTTCTGAAAATTGACGTAGCCAATCAACTAAGTTGAGATCCACATCAAAATAGTGACTGTTTTCATTAGGAAGATAAGAAGTTTTGACCGTAACCCCCCAATTGATTTCCCCCGCATCGGCTTTCAATCCACGTTCCTCTACCAAGCACTCAAAGAATTTGGTAAGAGCCAAACTGTTTTTAGACAGAAAGGCAATTTTTTGATCTTTTTGAACGGTAAAGCTGACCTTATCGAAAAGCACTTCATCGCCCATAGAGAATTTCAGGTCTCTTACTTCCAAGATTTGATCTCCTACCTCACGCTCTTGCTTAAATACGATACCTGGATAGCGGCGGGTAGAGGGACGAATTTCGTCTAAATTTAATTTTTCTAGTGCTTTTTTACGAGAGGTCGCCTGTTTGGCCTTAGAAGCATTGGCCGAAAATCGCTGAATAAACTCCATGAGTTCTTTACGCTTTTGCTCCATTTTTTTACCCTTCTCCTGCATTTGGCGAGCTGCCAATTGACTGGATTCATACCAGAAGGTATAGTTTCCGGTGTAGAGGTTGATGCGCATTCGATCTACATCGGCAATATGTGTACAGACGGCATCGAGGAAGTGGCGGTCGTGAGAAACCACAATTACGGTATTTCTAAAGTCTGCCAAGAAGTCTTCCAACCACATAATGGTTTCTGCATCCAAATCATTGGTAGGCTCATCCAGAACCAACACATCAGGATTGCCATAAAGAGCTTGAGC
>CAZOLU010000599.1:0-1917 GCA_964580485.1 uncultured Saprospiraceae bacterium
AGGATCTCCATCCCCCATCAAATCAGGAACTTTAGCCCAAACCTCTAGGGGCCACTTTTTATAAGTTTTTAAAAATTGAATTGTATTTAAAATTGTTTTCTCCTTACCTGATTCTAAGTTTTCTACTATTTGCTTATTCACCCAGTCTCTTTGTAAAAACCTTTGATCTAATATTGTTATTTTATTTCCTTGATTGATATCTATAATCCCGCCTTTTTTGCCATAATCATGAGGTTTTTCTTGATTAGAGTACCGAACAATATCATCTAATATACCGCCATCTAAGTGTTTAAAGCCTTTATGATCGACAATTTCTCCGATTCCATAATTAGGGCTTTGCCAGACCTTATCGATGACCCCAGAATTGCTGATCGCATTGCTATCACTTAAAACTATGGCTTTTGATTTGGCAGGAAGTTGAGTTTTTAGTTTGTCATTGAGTTTTTCTGCCAAGTAGTATTCCTCTCCGTCTATAATCTCTGTATTATTTAAAACCTCTGCACCATATTCAATGTTTGCGTAGACTTCTCCTTGAATACTGACAGGGTATAAACTGACAAAACCCTTATACTGGCCAGTTGTTTCTACAGCGTAGTGGTGAGATTGATCTAGTGCCACCGTTGCCCATCTTTGTGGTGTAATGTTTTTGCAGCTTCCTCCAGCTACGCATTCCCCCAATTCAATGCCTCGAAAAATACCATGAAACCTTCTCGGTAGAGCTTTAATCTCTAGTCCTTTGATCTCTGCATTTGGTATAAGACGTGTTGCAACCACAGATCCTGCTTCATCTCTGATCTTTACCTCTCTGGTTCGAACTTGAAAGTAGGTTGTCTGATTAGGGCGACCTCCAATCTTTCTTGAATCCTCATAGATCACTGTTTTTTTGGGAACCTCTGGATGGATTAGGCTCTGATCCATGCTTTGAATGAGATCAGGGTATATCTTTTGTGCAAGTTCATTCAGTCTAGGGTCAGTAAATATCCTATCGGGCCTTTTGCGTAGCTTGTCGAGTTCATCAAGTATGGTATTGGGATTATTCGTATTGAGTGCATCAATAAATTCTTCTTTGGAGTATAATTCTCTCACAACATAGGCTCTGACTTTTTGCATGGCTTGGGATTTTCGGAGTTTTTCTTTGTGTTCTCTAAATAATTTTCCCTCAAGGCTTTTTTTCTCTTTTTTCTTTGTTAATCCTGCCTTTTGTACTTCTTCTTGAATCCTTTTTCTTGTCTCATCTGAGGCATTCGCAAGAGACTCCAGTTGACTTTGCACCCATTTTTTTTGCGCATCTTTATCGGCTTCAGGATAGTCTTTGAGTGCAGCTTCTTGTTCTTTTGCGTATTTTCCCCAAGCGGCTTTTAAATTCGAATTGGGATTCATCTCTAGACCTCGGTCTTTAACACTTGCCTCAAGTGAAAAGTCTTTTCCTAGGTCTTGAGTTTGCCAAAGTCTTTTACCTATATTAGGGCTTTTTTGAACCAGTTCTTTGAGCTGTTCAAGAATCACCCAATAGCTCTTTTCTCGCCCGCTGATGGTGAAGTTATGGCCATAGTACTGACTGGCAGCCTCAAAGTATTCTTGTTGCAGTTGCATTGAAGCTAGAAACTTTTCTAAACTACCTGCTTTTTGTAAAATAGCATCTAGAGTTTCAAGGTCTTTGGACCATAAAAACGTAGGCAAACATAAGAAAAGCAGAAGGTATTTTTTCATGATTCTAAATCGGAAAATGAGAGTCATTTGTAAATGGATCTTAGTAAGGACTTATCAATATTTGAAGAGAAAAAAGCAGATTTTACTGTCCATTTAACAATAGTCGAGTCGCATCGGCTGCTACAGCCTGGCTGCAAGAAGTATTTGAATTAAAAAAAGCTGCAACTTCTTCAACAGGTATTGAAACACCTTTATCAATATAACTTT
>CAZOLU010000600.1:0-1913 GCA_964580485.1 uncultured Saprospiraceae bacterium
CGTTACTAAGATCTGTTTTTTGTGAATAAAAAAAAGCCTTGCTAAGTTAGCAAAGCTTTTTCTATTTTTAAATTTAAATTTAAATTTTAAGCTACCAAGTGGTCCGTTTCGTCCATTTCAGCTCCAATGTATTCTGCATTGCCAAAACCTAGCATTGGCCAAAAGATAAAGCCTAATAGTGCCATTCCAATGCCAAAGCCAGTATCTTTTCCAAAGTTTTTAGCAACATCGATACTGATAATAAACAATGCAACAATATTTGCAATAGGAATGAAGAATAGAACCAACCACCAAGCTGGACGCTTAGCGATTACCGTCATGATATAAATATTATAGATTGGTACAATTGCAGCCCAACCTGGTTGACCTGCTTTCTCAAAAGCTTTCCAAATACCTGCAATCACGACAACGATTACTGCCAAGTATAAAATTACTCCAATAACGCCCATAAGTTTAATAGTTTTAAGGTTTGATAATTATAATTCATCCAATTATATATAAAAATTAAGTATTTTTGGGAGAAAACCAAGATTTTTTGTTGAAAAAGTGGTAAAAAACTAAAAGAAATGAAGAAAAAGGTGACAATTTATATCGGTTGCGACCATGCAGGATTCCCATACAAGCAAGCATTAATCGAGCTTTTGACCCAAAAAGGCTATCAAGTAGAGGACCAGGGAACCCATGCAGAAAATTCTGTAGATTACCCCGATTATGTGCATCCTGTAGCTCAAGCGGTTCAGTCTGGAACGGCAAAATTGGGGATCATTATGTGTGGTAGTGGCAATGGAGTCGCTATGACCGCCAATAAGTATAAAGGGGTGCGTGCTGCTATTTGTTGGGAGAAAGAATTGGCTGAATTGGCTCGACAGCACAATGATGCAAATATCATTTCTATTCCTGTGCGCTTTGTGAGCCAAGAATTGGCCTTAGAAATGATCAAAACTTTTTTAGATACTGACTTTGAAGGTGGTCGCCACCAAAGACGAGTCAGCAAAATTGATCCGCAAGGCTAAATGGAAAAAATCAAATACAGCGACTGGCAGTTGGCGCTAGCTTTGGCAGATGAGCCAACTGCTGATGATCTTCAGAAAATTATTGAGGAACTTGATCCTCCTCAAAAAGAAGATCTGACCTGGGGCTTGGGCGAAGCCGAGCTTTATCAACAAAGCTTTAGTTTGGAAGGTCGATCTATCGAAAATCAGGCAATTAAAGGGCTGAACCTCTCATATTTTGATTTTAGTAATTGCAAAATTGAGTACTCGGTTTTTAAAGATTGTAACTTAATTGCTACGAATTTTGAAAAAGCCACACTCAACCATTGTAGTTTTATCAACTGTCGATGGATGCAGACCAACTGCTATGAGATCTTAGCGGTAAAAACTTTATTCAAAAATATTCAATGGCAAAAGGGCTTTATGCGTTGGATGAAGATTGATCGCTGCGAGTTTGAGGAGGTGGACTTCTCCTATGGCTTGGTTACTTCCACCGATTTTTCCAATTCCCGATTTAAAAATGTATCTTTCGAAGGTTGTGAGCTGAGCGGACTGGATTTTCCTGAGGGCTTTGAGTACTGAGTGCGGAGGAGCGAGTACTGAGGAGCTAGGGACTAGTCACTCAGAACTCGCTCCTCCGCACTCAGAACTCGCCCCTCCGCACTCAGTACTCGCTCCTCAGAACTCAGCACTCGAACCTTCTCTGGCGCCGCGCTGCGGAGGGGCAGCAACCGAAGGGCAGCTGGACTATGAACGAAGGGAATAGGCTGAGCAGAACTGCCCCAAAGGGGTGCCCTTGGCACGAACCCCGTAGCATAGCGGATCTCGTCCGTTTCACTTGACGAGATGCCCCAAATAAAAGATAAAGTAGAAATACAAAAAGGAATGTGTAGATCAACCAGGCTTGCGTCTCACTACACA
>CAZOLU010000601.1:0-1911 GCA_964580485.1 uncultured Saprospiraceae bacterium
ACTCAAAAGCGCCTTATCTCAGCACAAAATCCAAGGAATTTAACTTCTTTTACCAGAAGATTAGGAACTTAATCTACTGACTATAAGTACCTAAAAATTTAAACATGCTCTTAGAAGACTCTAGCTTTTTATTTTATAAAGGGTGTTGTCCAAGTCAACTGATTGGCTAGGTACGCACCTTTCTTACTTTAGGACTTTGCTTATGTTACTCTTATCTCCCAAAAATCCTACACCACAGGTATTAGCTATTGTTACCACCTTAAACCATGCACTCCTCACTCTCTTTTGTTTGATCATACTAAAACTAATTGTTCCAAGCCTTTTCAGTTGGTTGGGGATTGGGGTAGTGTTTAGCATTCATTTTGTATTTGGCTATTTTGCTAGTTTTCAGGCATTGCGCCGATTTATATACAATAAGGTGAAGGTCATTTACAAATCTATTCATAGTTTGAAAGCCCCAAAATCTAGTAAGGCCCTTAGGGTGAATATGAGTAATCACATCATCGATCAGGTAGAGCAGGAGGTAACGGAATGGGCAAAAGACTGGACTCAGGAGATTCGATACCTCAAAAAAATGGAACAGTATCGAAGAGAGTTTATTGATAATGTCTCACATGAACTTAAAACACCTATTTTCAACATTCAGGGCTATCTCTATACCTTAGAAGATGGGGGGATGGATGATTTGGATATTCGAGATAAATATCTGAAACGTGCAATTGATAATGTTGAACGGATCGCCGAAATTGTGCAGGATCTAAATCAAATTTCTAAGTTTGAATCTGGCGCAGTACAGTTGGAGAAACAGGAGTTTAATATTTGTGAGTTGGTACAAGAGATCATGTCTGATATGGAAATGTCCGCTGAAAGAAAGGGGATTGACCTAAGGCTCAAAGAAAAAACGGTAAAACCCTATCGGGTACTTGCAGATCAAACGATGATCCGGCAGGTTTTGGTGAATTTGATTTCAAACTCTATCAAATATGGTCGTTCTGGTGGGCGTACCCTAGTGGGCTTTTACGATTTGGATCAGAATATTTTGGTAGAGGTATCTGATAATGGGAAAGGTATTGCACAAGAACACCTACCCAGACTATTCGAGCGTTTTTACCGGGTGGATAAAGGCCGCTCAAGAAATGAAGGAGGAACTGGTCTCGGACTATCTATTGTCAAACACATTATTGAAGCACACAAGCAAACCGTAAATGTACGTAGCCGCCTAGGAGTAGGTTCTACCTTTGGGTTTACCTTGGAAAAGGCCAAGTAATTTTAGTTGGAGGAAAACTTGTTGTCCTTACAGATGATCTCTACTTCTACACGGCGATTCATAGGACCTCCATCTTTGTAGCGAGGTAGGGGTTGAGATCCTCCGTGATAAAGGATGATAATACGCTGTCGATCAATTCCCTTTTGCGCTAAAATCCTCTTGATGGTTAAGACTCTTTGCTTAGATAGTACCAGATTGCGATAAGGATCTCCAAAGATATCGGTATGCCCATGTAGGATAATCTTCGAGTCTACATTATTTTTGAGATAAGATACCACTACATTAATAGTACGCATAGCCTGTACGCGTTTGGTGATCTCTGCATTATCTTCTCCGAAATAGACATTCTTTAGAATAACCCGTTCTTTACACTGCAAGTCCGCGACCGAATTGAGCATGTTGGGCATATAGTCAATAGGCTTCATGGAGTTTTTGATGGGAGTTTCGGTCGTTGTATTTTTAGATTTATTTTCTTTGGCCGCAAACTTATCTTCCTCATCTAAGGAGGTAATGTTTTTAATATCTGGGTAGCGAATGTATTTGAACTCTTGATAGAAATTGCTAATCAAGGTCTCCATTTGTTTCTGATTACCCAAAGTCCGGTTTTCAGCACTTTTTAGCATCAAATCTGTACAGCGAAAACG
>CAZOLU010000602.1:0-1909 GCA_964580485.1 uncultured Saprospiraceae bacterium
AGCCCTGAAGCATACAAGCGAATAGCCCGGCCGCTGCTATAAAAAAAATTAAAAACCTAAAGGATTTGCTGCACTTATTTTCTTTAAGAAACAGCGCTGATTGGATAGCTCTTACAAAAGAATCGTGCTATTGCGCTAAAAACTAAGTATAGCAAGGGAGATCTGTTTAAAAATCCTTACTTTTGTGCCAAGAAAAGGCTTTTTTCACTAATATTTTTAAGAAATGCATTCGATAGATCAACTTCGCCAGCTTTACAAAAGCTATGCTGCGGAACATCATTTTGGGAATTATCCCGTACAGGAGCTTTATGGCCCAATTGACTATATTTTATCGCTGGGGGGCAAGCACATGCGTCCAGTACTCACCTTGATGGCAGCCGAACTTTTTTCAGATGATATTGCTCCTGCACTTGCGCCAGCTTATGGAGTTGAGCTTTTTCATAATTTTTCGCTTTTGCATGATGATATTATGGATGAGGCCGATATACGTAGGGGAAAGCCTACGGTGCATCGAAAATATGATGTGAATACGGCGATTTTGTCGGGGGATGTGATGCTGGTTTATGCCTATCAGTATGTGGGGCAGGTAGATGCTAAGGTTTTACCTGAGGTACTGCGCATCTTTAATGAGACAGCGATTGGAGTTTGTGAGGGGCAGCAAATGGATATGAATTTTGAATCGAGTACTGAGGTGACTCTGGGGGAATATATTCGAATGATTGAGCTCAAAACTTCGGTGCTTTTGCATGGTGGAATGAAGATTGGGGCTTTGGTAGCGGGTGCTAGTGCTGAGGATGCTGATGCCTTGGCGGAATTTGGGCGAAATATGGGGATTGCATTTCAACTACAGGATGACTATTTGGATAGTTTTGGCGATCAAGCGACTTTTGGTAAGCGGATCGGAGGAGATATTGTTCAGAATAAAAAAACCTATCTCTTTTTGAAGGCTTTGGAGTTAGGCAATAAGGACGCTAAGGCTGAATTATTGACTTGGTATACGAATGTGGTGCCTGAGGAACGAGAGGAAGAAAAGATTGAAGCGGTGAAAGCCTTGTTTCGACAGTCGGGAGCTTTAGACGCAATTGTGAAGGAGATGGAAAATTATCGATTGAAAGCTCTAAATTATTTAGATCAAGTGAAGGTAGTGTCTGCAAGAAAGGCAGCTTTGCTGGAGTTTTTGGGCTATATCATGCAGCGAGAGCATTAACATTATGTTGAGGTGAAAGCATATAGAAAAAATGAGCCAACCCTTAATTTTACCAGAGTGGTGTAAGCATAATTACGTAGCTTTGAATCAAGTGAATAGCATAAACTATACCATGGGTATCCCTTTGGGGTTAGACACTAGACAAAAAGACCCAAAGACTAGATGATATAGGTATTGTCTTTGGGTCTGGTCGTCTAGCCTGGGATGCTAAGCAATGCAACTTTGCACTGCTTTATGCTCTAAGATGACCTATGTTTTTATCAGCTTTGCATTGTTACTTTGCAATATCGATCAGCTCTAGGTCAAAAATCAAGGTAGCATGAGGAGGAATGTCTCGCCCTGCACCCTGTGCACCATAGGCTAGGTTGGAAGGGATATACAAACGCCACTTAGAACCTACGGTCATCAGTTGTAGAGCTTCCTGCCATCCTTGAATAAGGTTGTTGACTGGAAATTGTGCGGGTTGTCCACGCATAATGGAGCTATCGAATACGGTACCATCCAACAAACGACCTTCGTAATGCGCAACTACAGTACTGGTAGCAGCAGGAGTACTTCCGTTACCCTCTTTTAGCACCTCATATTGCAAGCCGCTAGGACGTACGGTAATCTCTTCTCTTTTTGCGTTTTCATCTAAAAACACTTTACCTTCTTCTTGAGCAGCCATGGCTTTTGCATTCACCACATCTTGCATATAAGCCT
>CAZOLU010000603.1:0-1907 GCA_964580485.1 uncultured Saprospiraceae bacterium
ATCTACCAACTCCCAACGACCATGCTTTACACCATTTTCATAAAAACCCTTAACATCTGGAGTAGAGGCATAACGCCCAATTGGCGACATATAAAATTTCCACAAGCCAGTCCGTTGCCCCTCATCATTATAGCGACCCTTGGCCAACAGCTTTCCATCAGCCCCTTTAATAATCCAAAATCCTATGGGATCTCCATTGGCGTTGGTTTGGTTGGTTTTAGATTGCGCAAAAAAGCTAGATGTTGTAAAAATTAGAAGTGTTAATAGAAGTACTGTATTTGATAATAATTTCATAGTTTTCTTGAATATGGGGATATATAGGAAACTTTATGTAAACAAAATTGCATTAAAGTAAAAAAAACAATGCAAAGTTAATCTAAATTATAAATAATAGCAACTGTGAAAAAAAATCTCAAGCAGATTAGTAAATTTTTAAGCCTAATCCTAAGACATCAGCCCCAAAAGATCGATCTATATCTTGACGCATCAGGCTGGGCTAAAACCGATGAACTGATTCGACAAAGTAATGCCTACGGGCAGCTCCTTGATTTTGAAACGCTAAGAGAGGTTGTGCTGCTGAACGACAAGCAACGCTTCACATTTAATGACGATTTTACCAAAATTCGAGCCAACCAAGGGCATTCTATAAACATTGACTTGGGCTTAACAGCACAAGAACCTCCTTCAATGCTATTTCATGGTACAGCAAGCCGCTTTGTAAACAACATTCGGCAAAAAGGATTGTTAAAAAGGAACCGACAGCATGTCCACCTATCTAGTGATTTGGATACAGCAAAGAAAGTAGGTCAACGTCATGGTGTTCCAGTGATCCTTTCTATTGATGCAGGTCGGATGCATCTAGATGGCTACGCATTTTATTTGTCGAAAAACTCAGTTTGGTTGGTAGATGCTGTTCCTATTGATTATATTCAATTTCCCTGATTTTTTGTACCTTTGGGGAACCTTAACAACATAATAGATGAAAGAAAAAGAGTCTAAAACAGAAAGAAAGGATTTTGTTAATCCTATTGACGCAGATAAAATTGCAGAAAATCCACATACCCTACCTTATGCCCATACGGTAGGTGGTGCCGTCATTAAACCCATAGACAAAGGGCGTACCAAGGGCTTGGCAGTAGAAGCAATGCATGAGCAGACCAATATGCAGTTGGAACAAATTCAAAAACAAATTGAATTGCTTGCCGCTCAAGCCAAAAAATTACAAAAGCGGGTTGAAGTTTCTGAAATGATTTATATGGCAGATATCAGCTTCAAACCCCTAATTGGGCACATTTATCACCTCTATCAAAGAGCGGATGATACTGCGATTTTATCCATGATTGGACCCGATGAATGGGGCCCCAAAGGGCACAAATTCAATAAATTTCTAGCAACTGTCAAGCTCTTGGCAGATCATACTTGGAAAATCTTACGAGAAGGCGATGAAGATGGTTTTCAAATTCATATTGACCTCGACGACTGATGATGCGAATATCTAGCTTACTTATAATCGGCACAAGCCTTGTCCTCCTCTGCTTTGTAGCTTGCAGCAGCCCATCTTCCTCTACGAAAAAGGGGTCGCTATACCTTTATGCCTATTTTAGTGAACAGGAGCGTATGCAAATCAAGGATGGAAAAGAGGCTCTACTCTATTGCCAATTGGAATATAATTCAGGCCCCAAAGGGGCTGAAGATGGAGATCATGGTAAAAATCTTTATCTCAGTTTAAACCCAAAAGCATTAAAACCTGGTGCAAGTTATGAGCTACCCCACTCAGAGATCAAAGCCGTTGTCAGCGAATGGGCAAGTCCCGCAGGTTTCAAACTCAATCGATCCGTAAAAGGGACTATACATATTCGCCATTACGAGCCCTATCAATATGCTCTGGTGGATCTAGACTTGCAATT
>CAZOLU010000604.1:0-243 GCA_964580485.1 uncultured Saprospiraceae bacterium
TTTGGGCAAGATATGCATCTCAAACCTTCTTAGAAACTCCCTTTCACTCAGCGCCATGCTTTTGGTTTGGTTGGCATCTGCATAGTCTTTGTAGCTAAAACGCACTTTTCCATTTTCTACCGCTTCTATCCGGTGCGTGGTGATGGCTGTTTTGTGGGTGTACCTTCCCAGGTATTTCATCACTTGGTCAGGCCCTGCAAAAGGGGCTTTGGCATACACTTTCCATTTTTTGTAGCCCGACTC
>CAZOLU010000604.1:253-1885 GCA_964580485.1 uncultured Saprospiraceae bacterium
AATAGCCAAATCAATCTGTTCATCGCTTGCAGCAATATCCTGTTTGCGTTCCCTGGCCAGGCGGAGGAAAATCGGGTCACACAAAAAATATGGGGAGAAGTCATAGATTTGCCAAAAAAAAATACAATGGATTCTAGCTTATTAAGTTCGTTTTTGCCCACGGGTTTACTTGATTACTTTGATATTGTAGATTTCAGGGAGCTTGGAGATTTAGAGACCAAAAAAGATTGCTTTTACATCTATCTGGATGAGAAAAACATTCTTCCCTTGGGATACAATCCAGTCGAATATGAATCTAAAGGGTTTTATTCAAGCACCCGCATACAAGACTTTCCCATACGGGGCAAAGCGGTCTATTTATGTATAAGAAGGCGAAAGTGGCGTCACAAACATGATAAATCAAAAATTATCAAAAGCGACTATTCCTTTATTGCTGAAGGTTCAAAATTAACAGTTGAGCTTTCAGCTTTTTTAAAAGGTACAGGTAGAGACCCGAGAAGATACGATAAGTAACATTGCCAGTCATTATGCTGTAAAAGCCAATCTATTACAACGCCATTACAAGAAAAAAATCAGTGGGTTCAAGGAGTGGAAACAGTACAGCCATGCAGAAGATTATTTGATTTATCCTGAAAATATGGGAGCCAACTTAAGTATAGATGAAGTGAGTTTATCCAAAGGCGAATTGTACACCTTTGTAACCAATAAGGGTGGGAAAGGCAAGAAAAACACACTAGTAGCCTGTATTAAAGGCACTAAAAGCAAAGATATAATAGATGTTTTAAATCTAATCCCATTAGAAAAGCGAAAAATAGCCAAAGAGATAACCCTTGATATGGCCAACAATATGCAAGCTGCATCAAGAATGTGCTTTCCAGAAAGTACATTAGTGACCGACCGTTTTCATGTAGTAAAGCTAATCATGGAAGCGCTTCAACATGTAAGAATCAAGTACCGGTGGGAAGAGATAGAAAAGGAGAACCAAGCTATTAGGACTGCTAAAAATCAAGGGTTAAAGTATAAGCCCACAGTACTAAAAAATGGAGATACTGCTAAACAACTATTAGCAAGGAGCAGATATATTATCGCTAAAAAACCAAATCAATGGACAGAAAACCAAAGGATAAGAGCTGAACTATTATTTGAAAACTACCCAATACTGGAAAAGGCATATAAGCACGTATTAGCATTTAGAAACATCTACGAACAAACCGGTAAGTTACAGGCAAGAGAAAAAATAAACAGATGGATAGAAGATACTAAAAAGCTAGAAAGCAATGTATTCAATACTGCTGTAAACAGTCTGATATATCATCTTGAAACCATTTTAAACTTCTTTGACAATAGAAACACAAACGCAAATGCAGAATCATTCAACTCAAAAATAAAACTCTTTAGAGCTAACCAAAGAGGCGTAGTTGATGTGAAGTTTTTCATGTTTAGACTGGAGAAACTGTTTGCCTAATCCCCAGAAAATTAATGTGATCCGATATTACGGTTCGAATTGTGCCACCCTCACAAGACATCTTAAACCAAAAAAGCAGCATCAATAAATTCATTATGTATGTAATTTGTTAAATGGCTAAGTTAGCTGCTTAACCATATTTATTATTTACTTTTTGCCTGATTAAA
>CAZOLU010000605.1:0-1874 GCA_964580485.1 uncultured Saprospiraceae bacterium
TTCTTTGAAAATATACTTGGAAATGGCCTCCATTTGAGCATTAAAAAGTGCATAGTATTGACCATCCTTAGAAAGGGCATAAAGCTGGAGATCGGGATTGTAATGTAAGGCCCTAAAAGCTTCTGGATCTAGTTTTTCTCCCTTTTGATTGATTAGGTAATATCCTTCTTGATCCCATGCTTTTTTTGCTAAAAAGTGCGTTCCATTGGGTTCTAAGGGGATGAGTAATACAAATTGAGGTGCTACTAAAAGTTCGCCACTAGCATTACAAAGCCCCCAATTCTCGTCTTTTTGTAGCATCAACAGCTCTGGATTCCCTGAGATGGCCTGCACAAGGTCCCATTGAGGCGCAAGGAGTAATTTCCCAGAGGCATCGTAAACTGCTGACTTCCCCTCTTTTTGAAAAATAAAAGCTCCTTGAATGCTTTGGCTGTCTAGTTTAACTCTAAAAATATGTGTCGTGTCGAAACCTATGGGCTCAAAACTATTTTCATCCCAAAGCGTACTTAGACTAATCTCATGTATCGCCTCAAAATGAAAAGGACTAAGCACCCTACCCTTTTTATCAAAGAGGGCATATTGCGGCAACGCTCCTTTTTTCAGACCAGCAATGGCATAAAGCTCGGAATTGAGTTCCTCGATGAGAATTTTATCATAGATAGGCTTCAAAAGTTCCTGACTATTTGGGCCAACTAAGCCCCAACCTATATCTTCTTTGTTTTTCACCCTAAAAAAGGAGCCCCCCTCCATTTCCAAATGATCCCATTGAGCTGGAAGCAGGCAATTCCCATCAGCATCATAAACTGCCTTTTTCCCCTTTTCAATCAGCTTCAATCTTTTCGGATGGCTATAATACAACTGATAATACATGGGGCGAGCATAGGCTTGGGTATAGGTTTCGCCATAAGTGTTGAAATCTTCACGTACTATTTTATTCACTTGCTCATGGGTTTCAAAAATCCAAGGGGTTAGGGGTTCAAAGTCTTTGGAATAAATTGCATAACGCAATTCTCCATCCACCAGCTTGGCACAGAAATAACGATTCAGAAAAGGGTGAAGCAATACTCGGAAAAACTCGGGAGCCTGCATCTTACGAGTTTGCAGATTGAACAGTCCAAATAGCAGTGCCTCCCCATCATAATCCTCCAAATGGGTAAAATCCATAGAGGTGGCTCTTTTACTGTAAAGCAAGGTCGGTTCAGCAGCCTTATTCCCCCAAGGTAATATTTCTAAAAAAGTATAGACTGGTTCTAGGATTTGAGATGCGTCTAAGTCCATCAGACCCCATCTTCTCTTGTATTGGGGCTGATATTTGATATAATAGCTTTGATTGAGAGGATGATACAAGAGTTCCAGTTTTCGGTAGCTGTCTTTGCTAATGAGTTGCCGATCTGCATCATAAAGTTGCCAGTAGCCTGAGCTGTCCCTTTTACGATAAAGTTGAGGTGGTTGTTTAGGAATCACCCACTGCCAAGCAATCCAGGAAGTATCGCTATGCATAAACAACTCGCTATCCATGGCTTTTTCATAGATATGAGTATTGAATGAAGGCATGTACAAGTCGATCAACAGCATTTCTCTATGCACAGGAAGTGCTTGAAACGCTTGATCTGATTGGGATTTTGCGGTATAGGCCATTAAAATAAGACCTAAGCTAAGAATTAAAGCTCGCATGATTCAGCTATCATTAAATGTAAAAAGGTATTTCTGTTTCTATTTTTGGTAAAAGCACTATTTTTGTAAAAACAAAAAGGCCAAACCTGATACAAAGATACCAAAAATTATAAAACGTACACAAATTGAGATTCAATCAACTTTACTGAATCCTATGCCAAAGGAGTCCTTGGGACCTTTGGCACAGGCTTCGAAAATAT
>CAZOLU010000606.1:0-1860 GCA_964580485.1 uncultured Saprospiraceae bacterium
GACCCAGACATTCAGATGCTTTTGGCTAAAGAAGCTTATGAGCTCAATAGCGTAAATGATGGAAAGAACAATGATCCATATATTTACGAAGCCGTTTACCGTGCTATGGATAAAGTACAAGAGGTAAATGATAATCCTCATTTCAATAGCCTAAGTACGCCCCCTGATGGGTTAGATCATGTTGGTGCTGTGCGTGGAATTGTAGTGGCAAAAGGAGAAGATAATCGAGATCAGAAAGTTTATACGACTGGATCTGATGGTTGGATGCTTGAATGGAACTTACAAACCTTTGCAGATAAAGCAGAGCGTGAAAGTAAAGGTAAGGCCAAAGAATTATTGCGCAACCGCAACAACCGAGTCTTCCGTTGTATCGATATGAATGCAGATGGTAGCTTGTTGGCTCGTGCTGGAGATGAAGACTATATCGAACTTTTCGATGTGAAAGCGGAAGATCGCGTACTGAAAATCGATGCACACCGTGGTGCTAGAGTTTGGGATCTAGAGTTTTTGCCAACGGTTAATGCTATTGTTTCTGTAGGAGATGATGGGTCTATCAAGTATTCTAATCTCAAAGGTGAGGTAACCGATATTGTAGAAGATCTCCCTTACCGAGTTACTTCTATCTCCGTATCTGGTGATGGGCAACACGTGGCGGGAGCTGGTGGTGCTTCTCATGTATTAGTTTGGAATATTGAAACCCAACAGCAAGATTTTAAACTAGAAAATCCTTATAATGAAGAAAAAGCCACCGCAGTGGCTATTAGCCCCGCAGGGCGATTTGTAGCAATTGGTTACCAAGATGGTGCTGTGGTGATTTATGATATGTACCACTACGTGAGCGGTGAAGATGAGGCGGGCAATCCTTATGAGCCTGTGCGTATGCGCAATCACTCTACCACCATCAGCGATATGGTATTCAGTGATGATGGTACCCAACTTTTGGTAGGCTCTTTTGATACCAAAGCTTCCCTGTACAGAATTTGGGATAAAAATGCTGAGATTAAAACTTATAAAGCAGAATATCCTTTTAGTGATACCAAATTTGAACCTATCATTTTTGATGACCACGAAGATTGGGTACTTTCCGTAGCATTTTCTCATGATGGTACTAAAGCTTTGACAGGTTGCCACGATGGAGTTACTAAGATTTATGAAACTAATATGTCGGAGTATGCAGACCAAATGTGTGAAATGATCCGCCGTAATATGAGTGATAAAACTTGGAAAAAATACATCGGAACAGATGATGATGAACGCGATCCTAGTCTGCAAAAATTGTTTATCATTACTCCTGATGGGCAGCGCGTACCTACAAGTACTTGCCTTGGTTTCCCACAGCCTGAATAAGCCTTGAGGGATGTAGATCGAAGGAGGGAATAGTTGTTGCCAACAGCTATTCCCTTTTTACATTATGGGGTGGTTCAATACACAAGCTATTAATTTGACAATATTTTTAAGTGCAAGATTCTTTGCATAGTCATATTTTCCTTAATTTTAAACCAATCAAAGAATGTTATCTTAACCCTCATTACTCATAATCGCTAATGCTATGGTGCGCAGCTTACTTACATTGTTTTTAACTTGGGCTGTATTCGGCCTTACTTATTCACAAACTCTAACTCCAAGTCGATGCGATGATCGCCTCAATGAAGCCACTCGCAAGTATGAGGCTGGGCAATTGGATGATGTGGAAAAACAAATTGGAGATTGCCTGAGAGATCGGGTATTTGATTCTAGAGTTAAACTTAGAGACGGGTATAAATTACTAACCGAAAGTTATCTGTTCCAAGATAAAATTAGAGATGCATCTGTATCTTTCGAAAACCTACTGTTGATCGATCCACTCTACGAACCCGACTC
>CAZOLU010000607.1:0-1855 GCA_964580485.1 uncultured Saprospiraceae bacterium
AATGGTTGTACTTTAGGTACAAATGCTCAATACTCTGGGGCTTGGGAGCATAAATTAGACAACCTCTATCATCATACATATAGAAAATATGTTTGGAAATGGGGTCGATGAAATATAATTGTTGTGGAATAAAGGGCTCAAAACCCATTTCCACATTAGCCTCACCACGCATCATCTCAAGAACTGGAAGCTGCTGAATAGGGTAGGAGAGAACCTTTCGGTAGAAGTAATAAGGAGCTTCTAATGGTGCATCCTCATCTGTTTTTTCCAAAATTGTAGTATGAATTTGGTCGGGATGCTCTATCTCAAGCAGTTCAAAAAGATACTGCCAATACTGGTTTTGAGGGTCCCAAAACATATTCTCATACTCATACATCAGCAACCAAATGGACTGAGCTTCTTGAAAACATTCCCCAAACAATGTACTGGCTCTAGCCGCAGCTTGTTTTACCCGTGCCAAGCTCCCATTAGAGTGCCCTAACCCCAGTTCAAAACGCAAATGCACTGAAGATCCTATACTGAGAGGATCGGCCAAATCGCTATCGGGATAGTAGCGAGCCAAAAAATCCTGTAATGCAATTTCTGGATTATTCAACCTTCAAAATTTTGAGTTCAATTCTACGATTTTGAGCACGCCCCTCGGGGCTGCTATTGTCTGCTTGGGGGTGTGACTCCCCATAGCCTTTCGACTGTAAACGATTGGAGCTGATGCCTGCTTGTTCTAAGAATTTACGAACCGATGCAGCTCTATTGTTGCTCAAGATCAAATTGTTTTGATTGCTCCCTACATTATCGGTATGACCACTAATTTCAATCTCCATCTTAGGGTAAAACTTGAGCATATTTACTACTCGCTCGAGTTCTAGTTTGTCCGCCTTCTTGAGGTTGTATTTATTAGGGTCAAAAAAGATATTATTGAGTCGTACTACAGCTCCTTTTTCGATGGGGGTGAGTTCTAAATCTACCGTCATTTCTTGGTAGTTTTTTGTTTTGTTCAAGTTGATGTTTTTGCTGCTGGCGAGGTAGCCGCCTTTGGCGGCTCTAAACCCATATTGGTCACCACTGGGTAACACAATGCTGTACTGACCACTGTTAGGATCACTTTGTGCACGTCCAATTTCTTGTCCTTTGCTCAATGACTCATAGCGAATCTCAGCCTGCAAGGGCTTTTGGGTTTTTGCGTCAATCACCCGACCTTTAATCATAACTACGGCTTGTGGGCGAGCAGCTTCAGGGAGTTCTACCCGATAAATATCACTATTCAACCCATCTTCACTTCTAGAGCTAAAGTAGGCATGTGTTCCTGCTGCACTAATGGAGTAATAGGCATCAAAAGAAGCACCATTTAACTTAGGACCCAAGTTCTCTGGAGTGCTCCAGTTGGTCCAGCTATCATCCAATCTACGAGTAACAAACATATCTTTATTTCCATAGCCTGGATAACCACCCGTAGAAAAATAGAGGGTTCGACCGTCTGCTGCCAAAAAGGGAGAAACTTCAGAGTCGGCAGTATTTAGGGTTTTTCCAAGATTTTTAGGTTTGGAATAATGACCATTAGGCATTAAAAAACTAACATAGAGGTCTTTATCTCCCACAGCGTCCTTGCGTTGAACAGCTAGCAAAAGGGTTTTTCTATCATTCGCTAAATAATATTCCCCGTACTTACTATCATTATAATAATCTTCTACCTCTAATCCCTCGGGGAAACTCCAGCCTTCCTCTGTTCGTTGGCTTATAGATATACCACGCTCAGAAAGTCCATTCGGTAGGTATCTATTTAACACTAGAATGGATTGCCCATCAGGTGAAACGGAGCAAAGTGCATTGTTGTAAGCGGTATTGATCGGCTTCCCCA
>CAZOLU010000608.1:0-1852 GCA_964580485.1 uncultured Saprospiraceae bacterium
ATGGTATTGAGAAAATTATGAAAAATTGCCCAACGCCCATTATTGTACTTTCCGCAGTGGGCAATACAGATATGAATCAGATTATGAAAGCGTTAGCTTTAGGAGCTGTAGATTATCTGAATAAGCCAGCTAAACACAGTACAGATCTGATGTTGATAGGAGATCAGCTTCAAGAGAAACTGAAAGCTGCAAAGATGGCTTATCCAAATCCTGTGTACTCTAAGGATAATACTCCCAATTTACACGCACACTCTTTTGATGGGCAGCTGCCTTACGATGTCATTTTAATTGGGGCCTCAACTGGTGGTCCAACAGCGCTTGAGCAAATTATACTGAATTTGCCTGCGAACTTACCTGTTCCCGTTTTAGTGGTACAACATATGCCCGATCATTTTTTGCCTTCTTTTGTAGAGCGGCTCAATCGATTGACTCCTTTAGACTTACATTTGGCCCAACAGGCGGAGGTTTTAAAACCAGAAGGGGGAATCATCTTAATGCGGGCACATGCCAATACTTGTCTGAAACAGGATAAAGAAGGTGTGAAAATTCAGTTTACAAACCAAAGGTTTGAGGCATATAATTTCCCTTCAGTAGATGCGCTATTTTTGTCTGCTGCAGAAATTTATAAAAATCGAGCAATTGGAGTATTACTGACTGGTATGGGGCGTGACGGAACGGCAGGAATGCAAGCCTTGTATGAGGCTGGGGCTTATACCATTGCCCAAAGCGAAGAAAGTTGTGTGGTGTATGGAATGCCCAAAAATGCTTTTGAAGCTGGGGTGGTAAAACAAGTCGTGCACCTCAAAGATATCGGAGGCTTTTTGGTGAGTTGTCTTTCTTAGGAACTGTCCACATGGATTATTTTTTAGTTTAAATTTTTAGCGATGGCTAAAGAAGATGAATACAAAGAATTGTTTCTTTTTGAAGCTCAAGAAAGTTATGAAGAGTTGAATACCCTTTTCATGCAGCTAGAGCAGAATATCCAAAACCGGGTTGCCATAGATGCTATTTTTAGAATCACACATACGCTCAAAGGCAATGCTATGGGGCTAGGCTTTGATGGTATTGCCGAGTTGAGCCATGTAATGGAAGATATTTTTGGGGCCATTAAAAAGCAGGAAATTGCACTAGAGCAAGATCTCTTTGTAAACCTTTTTAGAGCAAATGATGTACTTGGAGCTTTAATTCGTGCCGTCAAAACAGGGGATAAGGTGCGCTACAAAGGAATTACTACTAAACTAAAGGTTGCGCTACGTAAAGCTAAAGCTTTTGAAAAAGAGCAACAGCAAGGAATGCCCCCCGTAGCCTTAGAGCAGAAACAGGAAAAAGCCCCTGAGGAGGAACATAAAAAAATTGAGACCTTAGAAGAGTCGGAAATACAAGACCTTTCTGAAGTGGAACACCAAGTGATGCTTTCAGATATGGTACAAGTGCCAGTGCGTAAGCTCGATACCTTACTCAATATGGTAGGAGAGTTGATTATTGAAAAAGACCGCTTATTGGCCTTAAATGAAGCACAGGGCAATAGCCGTTCAGATATGGCACGGCTACATCGCATCACCTCCGATATGCAGTACCAAGTCATGGATATACGTTTGGTTCAGGTTGGCTTTTTATTCCATAAATTTCATCGGGTACTGCGTGATGCGGCAACATTAGAGCATAAAAAAGTGCAATTGAAATTAGAGGGTACGGAAAGCGAGATTGATCGAAATGTACTGAAAATTATTAGTGATTCTCTAGTGCATTTGGTGCGTAATGCTGTGAGTCATGGAATTGAAACGCCCAAAGAACGCCTGAATATCGGTAAGCCAGAGGTCGGTACCATTACCCTTAGTGCCAAGAACCAAAA
>CAZOLU010000609.1:0-1845 GCA_964580485.1 uncultured Saprospiraceae bacterium
CCCTTACTTTTAGTAAAGCATGCAAATTTACCCCACCCATAAGTTGAATGAGATCCTTATAGCGCTGCTCTAATTTTTGTTGTAAGTGTGCATCAGATTGAGCTAAACTAATGATTGCTCTGATGCAATTTGTATTCCAGCTTTCTACCAGTTCAAATACATTTTCAAACAAAATTTGCTTGAATTGAGCATCTCCGTTCATAATTTGGATAGCAATCTCCACATTGGTAGGATCACCACTTTTTATTAAGGCGAAAAAAGATTGTATTTCTTGAGTTGTAGGTTGGGAGTTCATAATATTTAGTTTTCAGCTATTTTTTACAATTTACTCCTTTTTGAAGGGGAAGTCAATTATTATTTTGTTTTGAAACTGATTTTTTTTTGTTTTTAATACGAGATGACTAAGCATGAAACTTAAAGATCAGATTATTAGATTTTGTCTAAATTAGTAGGAAAAAAGCACAACAGAATCTTGAATTTTATTGTTATATTTGTGTAATTTTACAATCAATTCCTAATGCTGGGAACATGAAAAGCAAGTAATATGACTGTATTAATATCTATAGGTGTAACCTTCGCCGCTCTATTTATCGCATTTCTACTCATCAACATCCGCCAAATTTTCACTGGGCAGGATTTTAGAGGTACCTGTGCACAAAACAACCCTATGCTCAAAAATCAAATTGGAGAATGCTCGGTTTGTGGTCGTACTCCTGAGGAAGAATGTAAAATGCCAGAGGTACATAAATCATAATGCTTCTCAAAAGGCTAAGGTATCATCTTTTTGCATCCGTTTATGGATGTTTTATGTGATGTCACTATCTTAGGATTAGAGTACAATATCAAAGGAGCTGTCGATGCATTTTCGACAGCCCCTTTTTATTAATTTCTTGCAGCAATGCCCCCCTACTCCGCTTTTCTACCACCACGTTTCATCATCATAAAACCACCCAACAACAAGATCAACGCAGCCCCGGCAATTCCAATATACAACCAGAAGTTTCCTCCTCTTGCCAGATCAATTGGAGTACTATCTCCAATAAAAATATAGGGACTCCACAAAAATGGATGTGCAGTCATATTATTTCCGCCTTCTAGAAAATCGAGTTTAGCCAAGTGTAGTGCCTCGTCTTTTGGTTTTCCTGCTTTAAGGTAACGATAAAAACCTTCTACAATACTGGAGGTAGCTTGATCATTAACCGACCAAAGCGTGGTAAAGATACTTTTGGTCCCCGCATAAGCAAAGCCACGTGCTAAACTAATTACCCCCTCTCCTTTACGGAGTTCTCCTAAGCCTGTTTCACAGGCTGATAGCACGACCAAATCCGTTTTCAACTCCATATTGTAAAGGTCACTAACATAAAGGAACTCATTCTCTATGGAATCAGGAATTTCTGTAAACGCCAACAGTGAAAAGTCTGGGTCACGATCATTAGCCATACCATGCGTCGCAAAATGCATGATTTTATAGTCGCCCCCCATTTCTTTAAACTTAGGCTCCAAAGCATCTTGCCCCATCAAAAGTGTACCTGTTCCTAGCATCTTTTGAATATTCTCCACCTCTACGGTATTAAAGGTGAGGGGGGCTAGAGCAAAACGTTTTCCTCGCACAAAAGAGGCTGCATCATTCCCAAACTCAGGAGCAATCGCCAAAAGCGTTTTTCGATTTTTGCTATAATCACGGCTGCGCATTTCAGAAAGTAGTGTTGCAGAATAGTTATATGCAATAATATGCGACTTACCCAGATATGCATGCGATTTGTAGGCCTTGGGGTCAGAGGGCTGTTTCATCAAAATAGGCTCAAAAGGCATGTTGGTTAATGCCCCTGCAGGAATGATGATCAA
>CAZOLU010000610.1:0-1844 GCA_964580485.1 uncultured Saprospiraceae bacterium
AGCGAATAGCTAGGCGATAGTCTTTTTGAGCTAATGCCTGCTGCAAAAATGCCTCAACATCTACTTCATGCAGCTTATCTTCAATATCATCTATACTATAAACTTGGTCGTTTAGTTTGATTTTTTTGTTGTTGAGGTTTAATCCTCCAGCAATGAGCCTAAAGGCAACAAAGCTAAGTACGAGAATAATCAGCCCAAATAGGCTATATTTTAAGACCTCCCGCATTTCAGTAGAAAGGGCAGGCCCTTGGCGAGCTTCAAAAGTATCTTCCTCCTTTTTTTCCTCCTTTTCTCGCTCATCACGATAGTCAAACTGATCTTCAAGCTCTCGTGCAGATTTGCTGTTCAATCGAGAGTCTTCAGGCAGTTCTTCTAACTGATACGCTGTGCTGGTATGCTCATTTTGAGCTTGTACTGGAGCAAAGCAGTGAAGTATTAGTAGTAAAACAAGGGAGTATTTGCAATAGTTAAAAAATATAGGCATCCAAATTAAGTTTGTGGTGGTTAATATTCCTCTCTTGCCATTCCATAACTACGTTTTTCATTTCCGACTTCAGGAATTTGGGCCAGAAGGTCAGATGCTGTACGTGTTTCTCTAAAACTATGTTGAGCAATACTAATAACAGCAAATACCAAAGGAAATAAAAAGCAGAGCATAAAGGCATGAATAAAAATATTAAAAGCATCATAAAAGTCTTGTGCATGGCTCGCATCAAAGGGGAGTAGGGTGATGAATACTTCAAAATAAAAATCCAAAATAGGTGCAGTGGTTAAAAATAAGAATAAGAAGCACATTAACACCATTACAATATAAGCCCCCATCATGGTAGGCCAGTTGCCTGCTAATAGCTTTAAGCTTTCCCCTAATCCATTGAGTAGGTTTGTACGTTCATTAAATACTACACTTAGCCAAAGAATTAGGACAGGAAATAAAAAGGTAACATATAAAAAAATCAGCCCAAAGGTTTCTTCATTATCATAACTCACCAGCAAAGCATTTAGAATAGTAGCGACTAATACTGTGGTCATAATCGTTTGCAAATAATAGTTTGCAGAGGGTTTTTGAGGGTGAGCATAGTGCCGTAAACGATTCAGACAGAAGTAAGCCATAATGCTAACACCCAATACATTGAGTATCCAGTGTATGCCAAATCCCGATAAAAACAAAAACTGACTCGTATTCTGAATTGTATAACCAAAAGCTTCAAAGAAAAATAAGAGAAACTGAGATCGCATAAAGTAGAACTCTTGTCCTGTATTCATCAAAATGGCCGTATATAAAAATGCCAATCCCGCTGCAATAGAGGCCAGGTAGCGCAGGTTTTTACGATAAAAACTGAAAGCATCGGTAAAGATAGCACCACTATTCTTGATTTGCTTGAAATTGATTTTTCTTTTAAGATTGGGGGGGAGGTTGACCTCTCGCAAATTAGCCGTAAAGCCTCGTTTAGCTTTGCGCAAAGGATACCAAACAAAGTAGAAAAACATGAAGGCAAAGGACAGGATAATCAGTATTGCACGAATAATATAAGGCACATCGCTATAACGGGTAATATAACCTTCAATGAATGCGGCCATGATAATTAAAGGTACAATAGTAATATAGATGAGTAAGGCTCGCCTTGCCGAGAGTTGTAAACCTTGCAAGCGGGTATAAGTGCCTGGAAAGAGAAGACCTCGCCCCAAATGTATACCTGCAGCTCCCGCTATCACAATACTAGAAATTTCAATCGCTCCATGCAACCAGATGGTAAGTATAGAATCAAGATAAACGCCTTCTCTAATAAAAAGATATTGAAAGGCTCCTACCATAATCCCATTGAATAATAAAATGTAGATGGTGC
>CAZOLU010000611.1:0-1835 GCA_964580485.1 uncultured Saprospiraceae bacterium
ATACAATATTGCAGAAGTCACCTGCCCCACCAAATACTTCGAAGAAGCCTCTAGTATCAACTTTAAACGTTCGATGAAATATGGACTAGGAGTTTTGCGAGTATCCTTTCAACATTTTTTCTGCAAACTGGGCTTGATGAAGTTGAAGCGCTATCAAAAACCACAGTAATTCCCTCCCTACTCCCATTTTAACATCTGCACAATTCTGAACAACCTAATCTATTTAGACCCTTAAATTGTTCTTTTTCTGACAATTATAAAGCAATATGATGCTCATATAACTTAGCATCGTTTAAATACCTATTCTCCTAAGCAGATCACCTAAATATAAAAAACCTCTCCATTCTAGTTGAAATCCTTTTCATTTTTTCTTATTTTAGAGAAAATAATCCGTAAAATTTTGAATTTTTCTACCCAAAATTCAAAACTATGGTCGTTGTGTTTAAGAATTGCATTGGAGATCCATTCTTTTGGTAATCAACACTTTAATCAAAGAACTAGTGAGTTCTACTGGTAGACTTCGATGGTAGTAAGGATATTCATTTTTGATGAAGAACAAAACGTTCAAATCCGTCCAAATCCAGTAAGTCAAGGCTTTTTTCATCTCGACTATTATAGCAATTGGTCTGATTTAACCCTCCAAGCAACTATTTATAGTGTAGATGGTCAACTTCAAAAATCTATGCAATTGCAAGCCGAAAAGGGACTCAACCCCTTCAAAGTTGATGTATCCGAACTTGGGGAAGGGTTTTATATTCTTCGACTAATTCGAGCGGATGGGAAAACCCAAAACTTTAGATTTGTTATTCTCAACTAGGTCTTGGCTAGAAGTTATTTCAAAACTTAAATATTTTTAGCCCTCTGTCCTAGTACTGATTTTCATCAGTTTAATATAAATTATAGTAGGCTCTGTATTGGGAAGTTGCTATATTCAGGACTATTCTATATATTCGTCCTAACTTCAAAATTCTCAAAACTATAGATTTAAGAAATAACAAAACAATGGTTAAGGATCTCAATCAGATTAAACAAAACCTTGCGCCAGTTAAAGCAGAACTAGAAACCTTGCGCCTTCAATGGAGAAAAAAGCTTAAAGGAGGTCAACTGCTCATGTTGGTTCCCGTGTTGCTTTTTGTAGCGGCTATTGCCGGAATGCTTTGGCTCCCTAAACTTTATTTTTATGGAATACTCCTCATGGTAGCTTCGGCACTTTTACTTGCACTGATTTATGTTCGTATGGTACTCAAACCTATCGACCAGTATAAAGCAGCATTCAAATCAGCGCTGCTCGAAAAAGTTGTACGAGAACTTTACCCCAATATAAAATATCAGTCTAAAGGCTATATCTCGAAAAAAGACTTTTATGCCAGTCATATTTTCAATGGTAAAGCCGACGAGGGCTATCAAGGTGAGGATTATTTTGAGGGAATGGTCAATCAAGTACCGCTTCGATTTTCGGAAGTAACGGCCCATCAATTGTCGGGTAAAAATACAACCACCCTGTTTAATGGAATCTTTATGATCTTAGACCTCGAAAAAAGCTTTGAGGGCAGTACTTTTGTGCTTCCAGATAATTTTGAAAAAATTCTGGGGCAAATTGCGGTGACAATTCAAGGGGCCTTGCATCGTATGAAACACGGGGAGTTGGTCTACCTTAAAGATAACCCCGAATTTGAACGCCGCTTTGCTATTTTCAGTACTAATCAAGCAGAGGCGATGAAAATTTTGACACCTGAGATGCTCCATAGCATTATGTGGATTCGCTCGCAGTTTGATAGTGAAATTTCTATAGCTTTTCAGGATCGCCAAGTTTATATTGCGATTCCCTTGCCTCA
>CAZOLU010000612.1:0-1821 GCA_964580485.1 uncultured Saprospiraceae bacterium
CCCCGGCGTGGGAAGAACGTTTTGAGCTATTTCGCAAAATCCCGAAAGCAGATCGAGTCAACTCTATATTTTGTGATATTCCAGAAAACCCCAATGAAATCAATGTAGAAGAAACTGTTACTCAAGAATGGACCGCCGATCAAGAAATAGTGTATAAATCAACCCATATAGAGCTACATGTCTATGCTGAAACAGACCTCTGCTGGTTTACCAATCGCTATGAGCGTCAAGCCTATCATTACAATGGAAAGATTAAAAGTAGAATCATTAAAGATGGAAGTTGGTATAAAGAAACGGCAAGCTTTGATACCGAGGGGCGTTTGTTGGAGTTGGAAAGTAAGGGGAAGAAGCCGGAGTAAGCTCCTTCCCACCTCAAACTTTAGTTTAAGTTCAGTAATAGCAGATTACTCTGTTTTAATTTGAATGACAAACTCACCTTCTTCCAGCCCCTCAGCTCCAGCTACCCCAATAACTACCCGGTAGGGATTATTCACAGCGTTGAGATAAACCGTGCGCGTATGATCTTGTGTTTTACCACGCCTTGGTCGATCCCATTTATGTTCTGCTTCACAGGTTACACAAGAAGATAAATCTGGAACCATAGCAGTACTAGTAGTTCCTGTCATATAGGCATAAATACTCATATTGGCCTTCTTGTCTTTAGGTATTATGGTAATCGCCATTTTAGATCTTGGGGGAATTTCACAAACATAATGCACATGATTCCCCGTAAATTTTTGATTTTGTGTAGCAGGAAAGCAGGCCACAGCACTCTTGGAAGCCCAAGACAAATCGTGAATTTTTGTTCCATCTGCCAAATCCCCTTTATAAGCCTTAGTTCCCCCTTTCTCAACAGGAGCACGATAGATCTTTAGTTTGCCTTGTTCTTTGGTATTTTCTATTCTGGATTTCAAATCAATTTTCAACGTGTAGGTTCCCTTCTTCAAGCCATCAGCACCAGCTACCCCAATAAAAATATTGTAGGGATTTTTTATAGAATTGAATCGAATACTGCGGGTATGATCTTGAGTTTTACCACGCCTTGGTCGATCCCATTTATAATCGGCTTCACAACTAACACAAGAGGAAAGATTAGGCACAACAGGGTACTGGGTCGTTCCTACTTGATAACCATAAAGACTAAAATTAGCACGCTTATTATGAGGAATAAGCGTAACCGTAAGTTCAGAATATGGAGGAATTTTAAAGCCATGCAGAACATGATTCCCTCTAAATTTCTTAAACTGTGTACCAGGGAAACAAGCTGTTGAACTACGATCTGCCCAGCTTAAATCGTCAATGACCTTACCATCTGTCAAGTCTCCTTTAAATTCAGTCATCTGGTTAGGTTTTGCATCAATAATATTTACGGTAGCAGGGAACTGAGCATTGGAACTCGCAGCAAACCCAGTAAAGGCTATTAACAGTAATAGTATTCTTTTTAGTTTCATCTGTTGTTTGTTTTGTAGATTTTTGGTATCCATAGTCCCATAAAAGTTTTGTAGAGGGTTGATCATCAATTGCCCAAAAACGACATCGATATAATCTTCTTTTAGAATGCGCTTCAAAGCTTCATGGACTAAAATTCTGTGTAAGACTGTGTTCAAGCTTTATTCACTACAAAAAACTATCCAATTTATTGGAAAGTGCAGCTAGGTTGGTATATAAGTGAGTAGCCGCAATTATTTATGGTTAATTCAAGAAGCTTTTTTGCGTTATAAGGCTCTGCTTTTTTGCCACAGGCAAAAGCCAGCGCAGTTCGCTTTGCTCATGTTGCAAATACTCGCCATAGCTACGGCTATGTCTGTGTATGATGCTCAG
>CAZOLU010000613.1:0-1815 GCA_964580485.1 uncultured Saprospiraceae bacterium
TTCTGCAAAACGCCCTTGCATTGCTCTAGTGCCTGGCAAGTTGGGGAAATCAGTTGGGGGGCTTAGCAGAAAACTCATGCTCCATTCCGCATCTCCGAGTCGGAAATCCAGCCTTAGCGAATCTGGCAGTGGAGCACTGTGGTAAAACAGCGCTTTTATGGGCTCTTGGCTGGAGTAGTTTGCGCTGGGCTTGAGCTGCTCGCCTTGCCAAAAGCGCAAAGCCCCTTGGGGCTTGCAAGGGTTTTCCTGCCCCAACAGGGCCGTACTCCAAAATATTAAATATAAAATATAGAGCTTTTGGGAAAATCTCATAGCACTTAGCTTTTTCTCAATCCATTAAAAAATTCCTCCAGCAACTTGCGTTCATGCTCGTCTAGCTTGGCATCCCCATGGGCCAGGGTATAAGACTTTAGAGGCATTTTCTTTTCCTCCACTTCCTCTGCACATTCCTCTAGTTTGTGGTCAGCTTTAGCAGCTTCATATTGCCCCCAAAGCGAAAAGTTCAGATGCTCTCGCCCATGCTTAATATGATTTTTGATCCAATAGCTGAGCGGCACGATATAAGTATACCAAGGATATTGGGTTTGATAACTATGACAATCATAACAAGCCCCTTCTAATAAATGTTTGATATCTTCTGGAGGATTGGTCATGGTAATAAAATCATCCTCTTGGTTAAAATCTGGATTGGTCTTTGAAATTTGAAAAAACTGAGCAATGATCAAAAGTCCTAATAGGCCTAAAAGGCCCAAACGTATGTATTTTCTCATGATTTTAGTTTTTAATTTTTATCCCTTATACAGTTCAAAGATAGGTAGAAACTTATGGATTAAAGGGGAGCTTATCTCTTTTTCAAAAGCTGATCTACTGAATAGCGACCAGATCCCATCAAAAAGCAAGCAATAAAGCCAATGAGATAGATGATTGCAAACTCTTTGCTCCCTTCGCCATTAGCATTCATATAAAAAAGTGCATGATTCCAATGGTAGGCAAAAGCAGCTACGAGCATGGTAAAAATAAGTGGGATACTTACCCATCTGGTTTTGAATCCAATAATGAGCAGGATGGCACAACCCAACTCTGCCCCAACCGCTAAGATCAACTCCAACTTAGGGGGGAGTAGAGGCAGAGCATCAAATTTGATTTCCTTTCCTGAAAGTAGATAGTTGAGTTTGCCCCAGCCATGTCCCAAAAGCATAAAGCCCCCCAAACCTACCCTTAAAATCAGAGCATTCCAATCATTATAAATCGGTTCAATTTTATTTAAATTCATATTGATGAGAATTTTGTTAGTTTTGCGTTGGTCTTTCACCATCATGAAGTTGTTTAAAGTATATCCCTCAAACCACCAAAGCAAAATAATGAAAAATAATCCGATCTACACTAAAGAAGTGGAAGTAATTTGGGCAGACATGGATCCCAATCAACATATGCGGCATACCAGTTACAGTCAATATGCAGCCCATGTACGTATTAGCTTTTTCAATGAACAGGGCTTTCCACTTACCGACTTGGCCAAAAAAGGGCTTGGGGCAGTATTGCTTCGGGAACAAACTACCTATATTCGAGAGGTAAGCATGCATGAAAAACTTAGTTTTAGCTTAGAGCTTTTAAAATCCACCAAAGATTATAGTCGCTATACGATAGTACAACGAGTATTAAAATCTAATGGAAAATTAGCTGCAAAGGTCATCATTGATGGTAGTTGGATTGACATGGAGCAAAGAAAAATCATCCCCCCCTTTCCTGAAGTGATTGATGGAGTAGTCAAGCAACTGCCCTTTCACAAAGATTTTGAATGGGTAGATGCCAGCT
>CAZOLU010000614.1:0-1814 GCA_964580485.1 uncultured Saprospiraceae bacterium
AAAAGAGAGGGCAGGATTTTATTTTTGCACTTACTCTAGTTCCTTTTTTTCATTATTAAACAATTGCTATGAAATTTATAATCAAGACTTTATTGTTGACCTTGAGTTTTGGCTTATTACTGAGCTGCAACAGTGGTAAAAAACTCAGTGGTGGATATTCTGCTGATAATATTCCTGAACGTTTAGATGCTACCTTGCTTTGGGAGCTTCGAGGACCTGGTATTCGCAAAGCTTCCTATGTTTTTGGTACCATTCACATGATTGGAGAAAAAGACTTTGTACTAACAGATGCAACCAAAGAAGCTTTGAGTAAAAGTAAAACCTTGGTCATGGAAATTGATTTAAGTGAGATGTTAGCTTCCAGCATGAAAATGCTAACGATGGCACCTATGCGAGATGGGAAAAAACTAAAAGACCTAATCTCTGAAGAGGATTACCAATTGGTCAAGACTTATTTTGCTGAAGAAGCACAAAGTGCCGAACTCAAACTACTGCCTTTTGAAACTATCGAAAACTGGAAACCCATGCTTTTGCAGTCCTTTTTATACCAAGATATGATCGAAGGTCCCGTTAAAGCCTATGAGATGGAGTTCCTCAACTTAGGAAAAGCTAATGAGATGGAATTTGGAGGGTTGGAAACTATTGAGGATCAGATTGGAGTGTTTGAAAAAATCCCTTACAAGGATCAGGCAGAAGCTTTAGTAGAAATGATCAAAGATATTCAGAGTGGGAAGAATACAGGGAAAAACGAATTTGAAAAGCTGGTGGAAATGTATAAATCGCAGGATATTGATGGGATGGTAGAAATGTCGGGCGAACAGTTTGAACAGATGGATAATGCAGAAGATGCATTGCTCAACAATCGCAATAAAAATTGGATTCCACAAATCATTGAAAGAGCTAAAAAAGAACCTACCTTTTTTGCTGTTGGTGCAGCACATTTGGGGGGTGAAAATGGTGTAATTCGCTTGTTGATGCAGGAGGGCTATTATCTCATTCCTGTAAAGTAGAAAACAGTGCCAATCATTTATGTGCAGAGCTGCGGCACAGCTTAAAATTTTCAGATCCTTTTCCAGAAGCAGTTTGTGTTTGGCTTACATTAAGAAGGATATGGGACTACACCTATGTCCTGGAACGCCGCAGCTTTAGCGCTCTACGAAAGGCTGCGTTGAAGCTGCGCAGTTCTCATACATCGAGGCTCTTCTCGATGATGGTTCCAGCCCTAGCCTTTCTCCGGAGTAGTCGAAGAAGCCGAGGGGCTAAATAGTTACTAAAAATTTTTGAAACTATTTGTCCAAAAAAATCATTTATGTTCAAAAGCTCAAAATACAATCCTTTCATTTTTGCTAAAAATGTTCGTATTTTTACTAAAAGTCCTTCGGTAAAAAACTAAAAGAGCTTAGAGGAAAGCATGAACAGATCTGAACTCATGTTATGGTAGGAAGATGTAAACGAGATGAGGCTGTTCCTTCTATTGATGTGGCAAAAAAATTGCAGCTATTTTTAAAATCTCCTTAGATTTTCTAGTCGGGGATTCTAAAATTGCAGAGTTTGACGCCCAAACCTTAAAACGCATTGAAGTTATTCAGGGGATGCCTGGAGAGCTAAAAGATAAAATGTGGTTTTTCATTGACACCGTAATCCGTGATTTTAAAACCAAACAAACTTATTCTCTTTAAAAAGAACTCAGTATGGCTAATATTCAAACTAAAAAATACACCATTATAGAGCTTCTAACAGAACTAGAAGACGAACGTTTCGTAGATCTCATTTTAAAACTAATGCTTAAGCATGAGGGGTCTCCAACAATTTAC
>CAZOLU010000615.1:0-366 GCA_964580485.1 uncultured Saprospiraceae bacterium
CCTGGCAGGCTTTTGAGTAGGCCTTTCATCTCTAAATCAAGTAGATAAGCTGAGAGGCGACTGGTACTCATGGCGGTGTCTTGAATCAATTGATTGAGGTGTAGGGTTTTGCCTCCCAAGAGTTGATGTACAATGCTACGTTCTGGATCGGAAAGGTCTATCAACAACTCCTTTTGCCGGTGGTGCTTAGGCTGCTCCCAACGCAGAATGTATGCAAGATCTTTAATATCAGTAATTAAGGAGGCCTTATGGCTCTTAATGAGCTGATTGCAGCCCGCAGAAGTAGGCGATTCTAATGGCCCAGGCACGGCAAATACATCTTTTTGGTACTCATTGGCCATATTGGCAGTGATGATAGAACCTCCA
>CAZOLU010000615.1:376-1812 GCA_964580485.1 uncultured Saprospiraceae bacterium
CCAGTCTCGGCAGTTTCTACAATAATCACGGCATCGGCAAGGGCTGCTACAATGCGATTCCTTGCAGGGAAATTGCCAGGTACGGGCTGGCTACGTGAGGGAAACTCGGTAAGCAAGCCTCCCTGTTCTAGCATACGTTCTGCGAGTTTGCGATGTACCTGTGGATAAATGCGGTCGAGCCCATGTGCAACAATGCCAAGGGTGTCGAGGGAGTATTGCAAGGCTGCCCGATGCGCACAAGCATCAATACCATAAGCCAGCCCACTAATTACAAGTACATCATAGGCTTGGAGCTGCTCTACGAGTCGCTCGCAGTGCTTACGCCCATATTCGCTAGGCTTGCGGGTGCCTACAATGGCTACAATCTTGGGGCTGTTGAGGTTGGTATTACCTTTATAATAGAGTAAAAATGGAGCATCATCATAAGGCAAGAGGCGTTGAGGGTACTGAGGGCTTCCATATACCAAGGCCTGAATGTTGTATTTTTCTATAAAGGCCAACTCTTCTTCGGCAAACTGAAAATGCTCTTTTTTGCGAATACGTTGAGCCAACTCCAAATTGACAATTCTTGTAGTTAGCAAGTCTTCGATACTTGCTTCGAATATGGCTTGGGCTGAACCAAATTCCTGAAAAAGTTTTTTAGCCTTATATGCACCTATTTGATGGACTTGGGTAAGGGCAATTTGATATTTTAAATCATCCTGAATCATAATCATGTATTTGAGCTAGAGTTCCAATAAACAAAGATCTGGGAGAAAACTGGAAAATGCAAGTATTTTTAGTTATTGGAATAAAAGAAAGCTTAAATTAACTTTCAAAAAAAACTGAAAGTTCTAAATCTTGTTGTAAATTAGTGTGTAGAGGATCATTCACCATTTGTATAAAATTAAAAAGTATGATACATAATAGTATAAATAGTTTGTTGCAGGATAAAACCTTAGATCATCAGCTTCATCAAATTGCTTTGAAAATCAATCAAGAGCAGCGTATTACAGATGAAGAGTGCTTGTATTTGTATGAAGAGGCTCCTTTGGGTTATCTAGGAACCTTGGCCAATCATATTCGTGAAAAACGGCATGGGAACAAGACTTATTTTAACCGTAATTTTCACATGGAACCCACCAATGTTTGTTTGTACACCTGTACTTTTTGCTCCTATTCTCGTAGAATTAAAAAGAGAACGGATGGTTGGGAATATTCTCATGAAGAATTGATGGATATTGTTAAAAAATATGACGACCAGCCCGTAACCGAAGTGCATATTGTGGGGGGAGTTTTACCACAGTATGATGTTCCTTTCTACACCAAACTATTTTCTGCAATTAAAGCATATCGCCCCGATCTTCATGTGAAGGCTTTAACTCCTGTGGAATATCATTATATCTTTAAAAAAGCCAAAATCTCTTATGAAGAGGGGATGCGTTTAATGAAAGAAG
>CAZOLU010000616.1:0-1810 GCA_964580485.1 uncultured Saprospiraceae bacterium
GGGTATTGGAATACTATTTCAAAAAATCTCAAAATAAACAAGCATGAACGGACGCAATATTTTAGTAGTGGGCGCAAGTCGGGGAATTGGGCAGAGCTTAGCAAAGCAACTTTCGGAAAAAGGTGCCAATGTTTACGCTGCAGCTCGCCAAAAGGACGCTACGGCCCCCTACCCTTTCATCCAATATGATGCACTGATTGATGATCCCGAAAATAATTTTGGAGATCTGCCCGAGACCTTAGATGGTTTGGTGTATTGTCCAGGGAGCATCAACCTCAAGCCCTTTCATCGGCTCAAAGAAGCAGATTTTCTGCAAGATTACCAAATCAATGTGATTGGAGCTGTTCGCATTTTACAAGCCCTGATGAAACGCCTAAAAAAGTCGGGAGATGCCAGTGTGGTACTTTTTAGTACAGTGGCAGTAAGTGTAGGGATGCCTTTTCATGCTTCTATTGCGGCAGCTAAGGGTGCTTTGGAGGGCTTGGTACGCTCGGTTGCTGCCGAGTGGGCTGCTGCCAACATTCGGGTGAATGCGATTGCCCCTTCTCTAACGGATACAGATCTTGCGAGTAAATTGCTGAATACCGAGGCCAAGCGGGAAAGTGCTGCCAAGCGGCATCCTCTAAGCAGGGTTGGTACGGCGGAGGATCAGGCCGCTTTAGCGGCATTTTTGCTCTCTGCTCAAGCGAGCTGGATCAGTGGGCAGGTGATTGGTGTAGATGGTGGCTTGGGGAAACTAAAGGTCTAGCTAGAGCAAAAACTTGGTTCTAATAATAAAGCATGCGTCATCCCTCTAAATTATGAAGGATGACGCACTTTTTGATTGTTGCCTTATGACTTTAGTCCGTGAACTTTTTGTAGATGATTGATTATCAATGAAAGTCTTAAAGTATGGTAAAATGATAAGCCATTGGTTATCAATCATCAAAAAAAGCTAGTTTTTCAGTTTTTTGCAAAAACTGAAAAACTTCACGGACTATTATTATGGACAAGGCGCTAGAATATGACCCCTATTCGCAGCGCAACATTATGAAACCCATTGGTTGGATTTGTAGAGCTGAAGGTAGTAGTTTGGAAACCTTGCATTTCAACAGCTTGAGTCATGTCAATAAAGTTGTAGTGGTAATAGATTCCACCAATGATGCGTAGTCCCCCCTCTGCATTAGGAGAGTACTCCACACCAGCACCAGTTCCTAAAGACAATTGTAGACTGTTGATGTCTCTACGAATATCTTCTCCAGAAGAACTGCCAGAGTAGGTAAGGCTATCGGTAGATGCTGTGTTAGCCTCAACACTTCCACGAGAAGCTACTGGAATACCGATGGTAGCCACAGGAAGGTGAAAAAATGCACGCAGGTAGCTGTCGCCCAATTCATTGGTTCTAAGTTTAAGACCCACTGGGATTTCTACAACATTCGTGCTGTATCTTACGCTAGCTTCAGGAGTTAAAGCCAAACCAGTTGTTCCATTCGCAGGAAATGCACCAACCCCATTCTGAAATTGAGAGGGATCTAATTCTGTGTCCATAAATGGTTTAGAAGCATATCTATACTGAAGTCTTCCACCTTTATTGAATGCAAAACCTGCCCCAAAGGTAATGGCATAGTTTTCCCCTTCTTGAAAGTAATACTCCCCCTCTACACCAAAAGAAAAACCAAAATTACCCCCTGCTGGAGTAACATCATTATCATTACTTCCCAAAAAAGAGAGTTGAGGATTTACATGCACCCCAAATTTCATTCCCTGAGCCTGAGCAGACACTACATAGGCAAGTAGCACCGTTACTAAAGTTATTGTCCGTAGCATAAGC
>CAZOLU010000617.1:0-1792 GCA_964580485.1 uncultured Saprospiraceae bacterium
TGATGCCGATTGGGGGGCAGATTATGGTGCTGCATATCGAGGAGAAGTGCCAGGGGTAGCTGCTGCCGATCATCAAGCTGCAAGAATTTATGCAGATCGGGATATGCCTGGTTCTGACAGCCCAGAATTTCAAAGCTTATTAGATAGCACATTAAGTAATCCTGATTTTCTAACTGGGGGGTCTAAATTTGTAGATCAGAGTAGTTTTCTTCATGCGGAGACCAATTATGATTTTAGTCCACATTGGCAACTCCTAGCGATACAGGCCGGAGGGAGTTTCCGCAACTATTGGCTCAACTCAGAAGGCACGCTCTTTAATGATGGGGAAAATGGCTTTAATGAGCCGATTCCTATTTACGAGTTTGGGGCTTATGTACAAGCGTCTAAAACCTTATGGGATGAACGGCTTGCGCTGCGGGCCTCTGCTCGTTTTGATAAAAATCAGAATTTTGAGGGGAGGTTTACACCAAGGGCTTCAGCCCTAGTTTCTTTGGGAAAGCAAAAGAATCACAACATTCGTTTATCCTACCAAACTGGATATCGCAACCCTGCTACCCAAGAGGCTTTTATTGCACTCGATGTAAGTCAGGCCATCCTTCTCGGAGGACTGGAGCGTAATTTTGAGAATTATCAATACATATTACCTACCAATAATGCCTTTACTGGAGCTGTGGCAGGAACTGCTATTGCTGGAACGAGTATTCAGAACAATTTAGTTAGTTTAAGCTCCTTTGCAGATTTTCTTAGCAACGGTTTGGATACCGCAGACCTACATTATCTGAATTTACCCTACCTAAAACAAGAGCAAGTTAGCACCTATGAGTTGGGCTATCGTACTCTGTTGTTGAAGGAACGCCTGTATATTGATGTCTTTGGGTATTATAATGTGTATAAAAACTTTGTCACCCGTGTAGATGCCTATAGTTTAGAAGCCATGAGAGCTTTTGGGATCTATACCAATATTGAAGATGATATTTGGTCAATTGGATCTGGAATTTTACTGGAATACGTATTCCCCGGAGATTATCAAGCGGCGGTGAATTATACCTATACCGATTATGAGGCTGATGAGGCGGTGGCAAATAACCCTGGCTTTTTACCCTCTTTCAATACTCCAAAACATCGACTCAATCTGACCATAAGCAATCGTAATGCCTGGAAAAACTTTGGATTTAGTGTCAAATATCGTTGGTCGGATGGCTATATTTGGCAATCTCCTTTTGGGCAAGGACAAATTGATCCCTTCCATACCTTAGATGCTGCCTTGATGTATCAAATTCCAGCAGCTAGCATGAATATTAAGTTGGGGGGAACGAATCTACTGATGCAAGAGTTTCGTCAAATTTATGCTGGACCTAATATTGGTTCGCAAATTTATATTGGAATCACCTATGATCCCGTCATTTATCGAAATAAAGTGAGCAAAACAAAGTGGGAAAAGTCCTCAACTCCTGAGGAGCAACCCGTTCGAAGCAACTTTAACCGATTTTAGCCAGGGTGGATCAGCAGTGTCCTAGCACTCGCGTTAAGCTGCGGCAGCGCAGGACTACTGCAATAGGCCAGTTGCCCCTGTTGTAAGGATTGCCCTTTGAGCAAAACCCACCCTTGAATGGGTAAAACCAAGAGCTTTGAAGTAGCTTGGTTTGGGCTATGATGAGCAAAGTGGATCTGATATTGCTTCCAGTTGAGATCTTCGCCCCACTGAAATTGCGCTACGTTGTGGGCATCACTCCACCAAATCTTTTCTTTTTCAAAGGCGAATTGCAGCAGCTCGCCATCCAGCTCTAGGCTA
>CAZOLU010000618.1:0-1786 GCA_964580485.1 uncultured Saprospiraceae bacterium
AGCAGGTTTAGTTTTTATACTGACAGGCTTGTATTACATCAATATCTATTTCAAACTACTATGAAGTTTTATTGGTTGCTCATACTTTTTACCGTCGCTTCTTAAAAAACTATGGACAAATATCCAGAGTTTGAAACCCTTGACACCGATTTTTCAAAAGGACGACTCAACCACAAGCAGGTAATCACAATTAACGACTTAGTAAAATTTCTAGCCCTTTATTGTTCTGGCTATGAATAAGACTATCAACCAATATCTCCTTATATTCAGGTCTTGTAAAGTCACTGATCCAATATCCCACAGCAAATGTGACAAAATATAGCTTTGACTGGTCTTGTACCTTATACTTTTCACTCATAGTCAAATTTACGATCTGTCTTTATGATAGCTATAGTTGGCACGGAAATAACTTCCGCGCCAAGGGGTGTTAGATTTGAAATGCTCACAAATACCAAAATACAAAGTCAAGGCTGCATTCGCAAGCTAGTAGCGGATCAACATCCAATGTGTTGCCAAGGTTAATGATATTAAATCATCGCTACTTTTGAAAAGCTTCAAACAAAGAGGAGTTCAGGTACGTTTCCTTCACACAAATAAAAATATAAATTTATGAACATTGTAGAAACGGCCGTAGGTCACGGATCATTCAAAACATTAGTAGCCGCAGTAACCGCTGCAGAATTAGTAGAAACTTTAAGTGGTACCGGACCATTTACGGTATTTGCTCCGCTTGATGAAGCTTTTGAAGCATTACCTGCAGGTACTGTAGACAGCTTGGTTTTACCAGAAAACAAAGAAAAACTTCAGGGAATCTTGACTTACCACGTAGTAGCTGGCAAAGTTTTATCTACTGACTTGACAGATGGCATGGTTGCCAAAACGGTAAATGGTGCAGAAATTACCATTCACATTAAGGACGGGGTAGTTACGGCAAATGATGCAACAGTAGTGACTGCTGACATTGCAACCGATAATGGAGTAATCCATGTGATCAATAAGGTGATTATGCCCGTTTAATCCTTTCGAATCAAAGCATAAAAACCCTTCCAATGGAAGGGTTTTTTTTGTCTTTGAAAAAGTGAATCTGTTCAAGAAACAGTACATTGTATCCGCACTGGCGCGGAAGTTATTTCCGTGCTACATGTTTAACGATTTTTTTAACGGTAGTTAATTTTATGTTCATCCATTCGCGAAAGGCCAAGCAGTTTGCCCCCCCTCCTTCTGGTCTTAGGGACACTTGGGGCCAGAGTAGGGCTTATTAAAAATCCAGTCAGATTGCTTCTGGAGTACAAATCCGGAAGGGCGGGGCAGGTTGATTGGGATAAAAAATTCATTAGTTTAGCTGCATACAATTCGGATATGCGGAACTGAGTTCCGCATATCCGATTGTTGTAGCCAATACTAGAAAAGACAATCTTCACATTGACCAAACAGCAGAAGTTCGGCCGAATCAATTTTATGTTGAGGTAAACTTGGCACTGAAAGCTCTAAGTCCAAACATTCCATCTTGCCACAGACACGACATTGAAAGTGGGGATGCAAGTCTGCGTGATGTGAAGCTGAACAACCCTTGCACATAGCATACCATTGCAAACCATCCTTCCCCTTGAATGCATGAAGTATGCCATCATCCTCTAACCTCTCCAGAATACGATAAACAGTAGTCTTATTCATCTCTGATTCAAGGCGTTCTATTAAGCCAATTGCTGATAATGCTCCCTTGGTTTGCTCAAAGAGTTCGAGCAAGCTATTAACCGCCTTTGTTTTTCTAACAACTCCCATACTA
>CAZOLU010000619.1:0-1764 GCA_964580485.1 uncultured Saprospiraceae bacterium
AACGCAGTGAACTGCGCTGGCTTGTGCTAGTAGCACAAAAGCTGATCACAACACAGTCATAGCCTAAGCTCTGACGAGGCTTTTTAACGCAATTCTTTGGAAAAAGATCAAAAAATGCAGTAGGATTACGATGGTCCGAGTACTTAATAATCACCTAATCTACCCAGCTCCCCTATTCATCTTAGAGCATGTTTAAATTTTCAGGTACTTATAGTCAGTAGCTTAGGTCCCTAAAAATTTAAACATGCTCTTAACTACTTCAAAAACGCTAGAAAGAAGAGCTACGTTGGTTAAACATAAAAATAATCTTAACTTTTAACATTTCTCCCCCCTCAATATCATAGGCCAATTTAAAGCATCAGATAAACAAAGAGGCCCTGTAAAAGCATCATCCCATCTAGCAGCCCTGTATAATACCAATCTGCCTTTCTCGGATAGCTAAAGGCAATCACCATCCCAGTTATCAGCCCCAGCCCCAACATTAAACTCGCAGTATACATCGGATATAAATAATAATTCCCCAGCCCCCAAATCAACAAGAGCAACAGCCCTAAATAAATGCTGTTTTTAGCCCCTATCAGCGCAGGAATCGTCTTTACCCCATTAGCCTTTTCTATCTCCATATCCCGAATATCAAAAGGTAGCGTAATGGCAAAAACAAAAAAAGCCCGCTCCGAAAAAATGAGATATAAAGACCAATCCAAGTCCAAACCCAGCTCCATAGCTGGCAAAAAAACACTCACATAAGCCCAAACACCTGCTACTAAAAAAATTTTGATAAAGTGAAAATCTCGCAAGCGTTTATTTTTCCAAAAGGGCAATACATAGCCCAAAGACAGTATAGCTGGCAATACCAGTGCCCATTGTGTAGATCGCTGCAAAAACCAAAAAGCCACTCCACCCAGCACGACACTTAGAATAAAAAGAGTCGCAATCAAGCCCCTCAACGCCTTGATATTTCTAAAGCGTTCATTGAGCAATGCGGGTTCAAGGCGTTTTAAACTAACTAGACGATGCAAGGCATAGATGCATTGGGTGGCAAAAAAAATTTCTGCAATAAGCCACCAACTAACCGCCCCTTCTTGTATCGCAAAGGTTTGCAAACAAAGGGCAATTGCACAAGCTGCAATAAAGAGATTGCTGTATAATAAAAATTTAAAAAATGATCGAATCCAGCTGAATAACATAATGCCAACAAATCTAGTCAAAGCCAAAAATATAAAAGCCCACCCTTTTCAAGGCAGGCTGTTGTTATTTTCTCTAAGCTTTATATTCTTTTTAAGAGAAGTATCGAAAGTCGTGCTTATACTCAATCTTCTGCAAGGCCTCATAAATCAAACGAATCACATTCGCCACATCCTCCTTGTGCGCCATTTCCACCGTAGTATGCATATACTTCAAAGGTAGAGAAATCAAGGCAGAAGGCACTCCACCATTAGAATAAGCAAAAGCATCGGTATCTGTACCCGTTACTCGAGAAGAAGCCGAACGCTGGAAGGGGATCTCCTTTTCTTTAGCAGCATCAATAATCAGGTTGAGCAACTTATTGTGAACAGCAGGAGCATAAGTCAAATCTGGCCCACTTCCCCCTTTTACATCACCATGCTTTTCGCTGCTCACCAAAGGCGTGTAAGTATTATGAGAAACATCGGTGATAATAGCCGCATGCGGCTTAATCGTTTGCGTCACCATCTGCGCCCCACGCAAGCCTACTTCTTCCTGCACAGAATTTACCACATACAAAGCAAAAGGTAATTTAATTTC
>CAZOLU010000620.1:0-1762 GCA_964580485.1 uncultured Saprospiraceae bacterium
ATGCAATGCATCATAAGGGTAAAGCTGCGAGGTGGTAAAGCCCCTCGCACATCATTATGTAATAACTTAGCGGACACTGTACTAAGCGAGCTGCTCTTTAGCTTGTGCACGCCATTCATAGCGCTCATAACGTTGTTTGAATCCTGGAATCTGCTTTTCAATAGCCTCAATTTCTTGATCGGTTAGGGCAGCAAGTTGTTGGAATTGAAATACTCCTGCTTGCTGTAGTTTCTGCTCTAAGGCAGGCCCCAAACCTTTAAGTTTTTTTAGGTCGTCATCAGCATCGGGCGTTTCTGATTCAGCAAGCTCTTTTTCCTCCTCTGTTTCAGTGGTTTTTGAATTGGTGCTTTCAGTGCTGTCTGTTTCTTCCCCTGTGGAGGTGGTTTCTTGTTCTGGCTCATGCTCATCTCCGCCCAAACTGTCTTTAATGAGCTCGCTCAATTCATCAAACTGACGTTCCAGACGTTCCATCCGCTCCTCAAGTCGACCATACAATCGGGTTTCAAAATTGAGGAAGCGTTCTTCTAGCTTCTCATATCGACGACGTAAGTCTTTTTTAATAAATTTTTTCGCTTTCTTAAACATATTTGATTGATTTGGTGAGTGTAAATAACAAAAACTGTATTTCAGTTTCTAAAAAGGCTTGTCACAAAGATACATAAATTTAGAAAAATTTTGAGGCTTGCGACTAAGCTTTGCGGCTAGGCTTTCCAAGGCTTGTGGGCGACCTACGGCGTTGTTTGAATCAACGCCGTAGGTACGCCTGCGTGCGCAAGCAAGAACGTAGGTTACCTACGTTCTTGCTCAACATAATTCGCAATTTTCTAGAACTGTAAGCCTACAAATAGCTGAACCCCTACATTTCGATCTCGATCTTGGCGAGAGATAAAATTTCGGTTGGCATCCAAACTACTTTGGCTAACATCATAGTAATTGTTGGTAACATCTGTTAATCCATAGTAAAAACGTCCTCCTACCCGCAGTCCTTCTGTAAAGTAGAAAGATGCGCCAAAGTTCAACCCAAGATCTATGAACTTAAAGGTAGATCCATTTTTTTCATTATAAAAATAATAAGCTCCTAATGAGGCAGGATACTGAATAGTAGTTTGATTTAATCTTCCTTCATTAAGCTGATCAGAAGCAACAGCCCCTACTTCATCGCTATAATATCGGTAAGCTAGTCCAATCTCTAAAAAGTCATCGGGATTAGGATTATTATCATCTATTTCTCCATATTTTAAAATCCCTAGAGCACGAGAAGAAGCCAAAAAAGAAATACTAGGACCAAACTCTAGTTGTAGGCGATTCTTAATAGGTTGAGCATAAAACAAAACAGGCACCTCTACATAACTGTTGGTAATATTGATGGAAACAATTCGGCGATCTCCTTCAAAAATATGTCCTTCACTGGGAAGTGTCAGATAGGAGTTTTGGTCATCAAAGCGATAGCGAGTTCCTTTTTGACTAAATAAAAGCTCCCCAGTGACCCCAAAGTAGTCATTAAAAGGAAAAAAAATGGTGGCTCCTACGCTAATTTTTCCAGAAGCACTAAAAGATTCTAGCGCATCTCCATTGGCATCATACTCCAAACTATCTGTCATCATATTTGCAATAGTCATTCCTGCACGAAAACCAAACTTTATATCCATTTGTGCCTGAACTTTCGAACAGAAGATCAGAAGGAATGCAATAAAAACTGTATTTTTCAAAAAATTCATAGGATTTATATTAGTCCTGACATTACGCAGTTGAAAAATTAGGT
>CAZOLU010000621.1:0-1757 GCA_964580485.1 uncultured Saprospiraceae bacterium
GGCCAAAACAAAAAAGAGTTTTAATACTTAGCCTTACATATTATACACTGCCTTATTTTGAATACACCAAAAAAATGCCTGCCCCCGGCGGGGCAGGCATAGAAAGCATTTACACAGAGGCTTAAAAGCCTAATTCGTTGGTATTATTCTACTATTTTCTTGATTTCCTGATTAGGATAGGCTTCCTGGAAGAAGCGCTTCGTAATATCATAAGAAGTTACAATCCCCTTCAGTTCTCCATCCTCATTTACAACAGGAATAGCATGGAAGTAATTTTCCAAAAAGATCTCACAAGCCACACCAATTTTGTCTTCTGGTGCAATTTTTACCACATGCTTGGTCATCAGATCTTCCGCATTAAATTCAGTCAACACTTTGATATTATCTTCAGCATTATGACCGTTCAACAAACGATATCCTTTGATCGCTTTGTCAAAATCTGAACGACTGATCATTCCTTGTAAATCCGTAGAACGAACTACTGGAAGATGGTGAATATTGTACTCTTCAAAAATTTTCTTTACGCGATCGAGTCCATCTGTAGGAATTACAGTTACCAATTTGGTAGACATGATTCCGGAAACGGGACTGTTCATGATTTCAGATACTAGATTGCTCATGCTTAGTAGGTTTTAAAATTTAGAATTATAGTATGCGATTGTTTGTATGCAATTTTACTAAGACATGCCATTTTTGGCTGTATGGTGGTTGATTCCCAAAGCCCAGTAAACAGGGCAGAATCCCAAAATAGCAGTCCAGAAGAAAGGTAATCCTAACAGCATAATTGGAATAGATCCCATTGCCCCACCAATGACTACAATGATCATCAGCATTGCATAACGGAGAATTACATCAATCATACTCATGTTGTGATTCCCAAATTTTTGTTTTTCTGCGGTTTTTTCAGTTGTAGTTGCCATAATATTTCTTTGTTTAATATTGAGTAATAAAACTATCTTTAATTCTTTCGACATATCAAAGATAGCACAGCAACCAGCCAAAAAAAATGAGGGCGGTTAGCAGGCTTAGTGACCTGCGGCAGTTATGATGGTGACCCAGGTCACCTTTTGCCAGCAGCAAGACACAAGAACCTAACGATCAGCTACTTAAAAAAACGCTCTTTCCTTCTTTTTTTTCAAAAAAACTTTTTCTTTTTTTATCAGGATTAAAACTCCCTGGAATTTTGTGTAATTTATCTAAAATAAAAGTCATTTGCAAATACTCCTGCCTGAAATGAATCAATTTTTGCCCCTGTTGTTGAATGGTAGCGATAAATCCAGGCCGGCTGAATGCCGGCGTACTCAGCAGCGTAGATCCGTCCATCCTTATAGCCCAAACCATAAAAATTGCCGGTAAACAGCACAGAGGCACTCCCCTGAACAGGGTCGAGGCGATGAACCTGATTGTTTTGGCTGTAAAAAAGTTCGCTGCCTGTTTCATTGCGAATCAAGTCACTTGCACCTTTTTCAGGAGCAAAGTTAATTTGCTGTTCGATTTGATAGCTCTGGGGATTGATGGCAATTAAAGCACCTGCGGTGCTGTTTTGGGCATTGTTGTAGTCGACATCACCTGAACAGGCAACCCACAGCTGTCCATTTGCAGCTAGCTGCAAACTATTGGGCGCATCCGCCACATTAATAGTATGGATCACTGCATGACTATTTGTATCAATCACCACCACCCTATTATCATTCTCCAATCCGCCAGTATGCACCACAAAAACTTTGTCCTCATAAAGCAACATTCGTTCGGGCCCC
>CAZOLU010000622.1:0-1749 GCA_964580485.1 uncultured Saprospiraceae bacterium
ACTAATAAAACTCCCCCAAGCCCCAAGCCCCACCAAGATATAGAGCCGATCTTCTTTTGAAGCTGTATCGGCGACTCATCCCCGATCAATATAAAAGGCGACCAGAACGCCGGATGTGCTGTAATAGGATTATCTACCATCTCAATATAATCCAACTTGGCTTGGCGCAGGGCAGCAGACTTGGTCATCCCACTAGCCAAATGCTTGTAAAAGTTCTGCATAATGATGGAGGTAGATTGGTCATTCACCTGCCAAAGGGAAACCACTAGAGATGGGACTCCTGCGTACATAAATGCACGAGCCAAAGATGCAATACCATTCCCCGTTTCAAAACGGCCATAGCCCGTTTCGCAAGCAGATAATACTACTAAATCTGCATTGAGTTGCATTTTAGAGATCTCATGCGCTTGTAGAAAGTTATTTTCTAAACTATCTCCATCTTCGGTTAGCGCAAGAGAAGACAAGATCGGACGCTCTTCATCAAGCAGGCCATGCATGGCCAAGTGGAGGATGGCATAGTCACTAGCTTTGGTCTTCAACTCTTTTTCTGAAGCCAAGGAATCAAAGGCAAAATAGCCCTGATATAGTTGCTCCAAAGCTTCTACCTCTTTTCGAGCAGCAGGCAAAGGTTGTAAAACCTCTCTAACTTGACGAATTGTAGGTAAGCGACCACGCAATAAATTCTCCTCTAGCTTTTCATCATAATGAGCTGCCATAGCCAAGAGTTGATCATTATTTTTATTTTTTACAGCTTCCTTATTCTCTTTCCAAAGGGTGGCAGAATAGTTATATGAAATATTATAATCTTTCAGTAAATAATGTAAATCTTTGAAGTTATCGCCAGTTGGAGCTTCCACCAAAAAGCTCTCAAAAGGTAAATGCCCTAACTCTCCATCCGTAACTATAATGAGGTTTTCGACCCCATCCCCTTCTTTTAATACAGGAGCCAGTAGCTTTTGATAAAACCAATGCGCTAATTCCGTATAACTTGTAAAATTTTCTTCCTTTTTATTGGTAATTTGGCTATAATCACTCAAACTTTGATGCAATTGCTCCACCTTACCTATCAATATAGAATCAACAATCGCTTCCTGATGCCAAATCAGTTCCTTTTTATCCACCTTAAAAACATGTAGAACCTTATCTGCAATCACATATTCTAATAAAACGGTTTTATCATCCAAAAGCTCTTGAATATCTTCTAAGCTAGCAGCAGTCTGTTGATATTTTAAAGTATAATATTCAGGAAATTCCTTCTCGATCATTCCTACAAAGTCGACAATTTGCTGGTTTACTTGGTTCAATTCGCCAACTAGAATATCCTTCTCTTCTTGAGGAGGTTCTTCTAATAACTTTGCTTCAAGCTTTGCTTGTTGTTTAAGCATCTTTTTCTCTTTCCAGATCAAGGAGTCAGGCAGATTTCCTAGGCGATAAGCATCTTCAGATTTTGTAGCTTCTGACAATAGAACCGATTTATTCTGATCGATAAGTCTAAATGCTTTTGCAGCATACTTCTGCTTATTCAAAACTTCAAGATTCAACAACATCCAGTCATTTGTCTGAGAAAGCATTCTGAGTTTATCCTGCTCACCAAAGACCTCGTTTCTATACTTCGTGATTAGGGCATTGGCTAAGTCTGCGACAACTATCTGTTTTTCCACTGGATTCGTTATAGAGGTATCTTTGGGTAGAAATGAATAAACTACTCTCAGCGTCATGATCATCTTCTGTAAATGTTCATTAGATGCA
>CAZOLU010000623.1:0-1749 GCA_964580485.1 uncultured Saprospiraceae bacterium
ATTGTTCCCGCTTCTTGTAGGATGAGGTCTAAATAATAAGCTTTAAAAAGCGGATTGATAGGTTTTATTGTTTTCTGATCAGCAAGCATGTGTGTGGGGGAAATCAACTCCTGAATATTATATCCTAAGATCACATTTGGAGATAGGTTGGCGGTGATGATATCCATAAACTCCTGCCGTTCGGAGCTGTAATCAATCCGCAAACGCTGGTGTTTGGCTTTCAAGCTATCACAAGCTACTTGAATCACTTGAGATCGATACGCTCTTAAATTGGTAAGCTTGGGCGCTTTCTGCATTTGTGAAATGGCTAGCAGCGCTGTGCTAAAAATAGCCGCTTCCATTCGACTTTGCCTTCTACTAATATTGGAAGCCTTGGCTCGCCACATATCAACCATCCCACGCTGAAAATCAACATCGAGCTGATTTTTATAGACACCTAGAGGCAAGGCAAAGCCTCTCATGTTTTCTCGGCTAATCCAGCCAAGTAGCACCAAATCCCTTAGCATTTTCCCTTGAAGCAGGTCTGCAACTTGATACTCTGGCGCATCTTTTACACTATTGAACTCCTCATCATAAATTTCCTGAGCAATAACAAAATCTTTGTCCTGTTCTTGTGCCACAACTAGCGGAATAGCCCCTGTAAACATGCACAAGAATAAGAAAAGCTGCACTTTATAGATACTTTTAAGCATATTCCAATCTCTTTTTGATGGGTTTGTAAAACTTCTCATGAATTGATTTCAACCTTTCATGAATTCATTAGAACGCATTAAACTAGAGCAATTATATTTGGTCCATCAAAAAACATTCAAAAACCTATATATTATGATCAAAATTGCAAGTGTTTGGCTCTGCATCGGAATTTTCATGGGGCTAAACCTCCAACTTTCTGCCCAAAGCGATAAAATCAGCAGCTTCACAGACAGTAGAGATGGACAAAAATACCAAAGTATTAGGATTGGAAAGGCGACTTGGATGATTGAAGATCTACGTTATGAAGCGGAGGGCAGTACACTCAATGATCATGGCGTTCGAGTTTATCCTTGGAGAGTCGCAAAAAAGGCTTGCCCAAAAGGCTGGCACCTTCCTAAAGAAAAGGAGTTGAAACAACTTTTGTGGGAATTGCATTCAGGTAGTCTAGGCTTAGAAGCTGTCCCCTATTTTAGACTAAAAGAAGGAAAACAATACTACTGGACCGACAAAGGAAATGCGCTCTCTGTGTTGGTGTTTCAACTAACGGCTGAAAGAATACAAATGTATATAGATTTGGGTGGGAGCAACGAGGCCTGCCGCTGCGTTAAGAACTAAGCAGCCCCTTGGTTTACCCCGATGGACGGGAACCACAGGCCTTCAGCCCCTAAAGCGCTGTAAGTGCGAAGTTCCAGTCCATCGGGTGCAGCCTCATGTTCCTATTGATATGCGCTAAAACCCATCCAGCTTCATCTTGCGCCAAGCAATAATTCCCGACAAACAAACTCCTGGAATCCCCTGCCCTGGATAAGCAGTGTCCCCACAAAGATAGGCTCCTTTGTGATCTAAGCGAGCATCAAGCATTTGCCAAGGCTTGATGCGAAGATATTGGGGATAGCCCCCTACAAAACCATATTTGCGCCCCGTCCAACGCTCCCAACTACTAGCTGCCGACGAGTGATAATAGTCAACGGTTTCCCTTTTAATAAATCCTTTCCGATCCAACAACTCCAAGATGAGCTCCTCTAAAACAGTTTTATCTTTTACCTGATTATTTTC
>CAZOLU010000624.1:0-1722 GCA_964580485.1 uncultured Saprospiraceae bacterium
CGAGCGGATAGAAACCCCACCATTATCTAGGCGATAGATCAGATCTAGGTAATAGGGTTTGAGCATGCCCATGGAAATTCCTCCACTGTAAGAAACCGCAATAGCGACAACACTTTTGTCTGTTTTGGAGGAAATATAACGGCGTTGGCCTACATTGGCTCTAAGAGCATAAAAATTATTGCGTTTGCCATAGATAAAAGAGCGTCGGCCCCTTCCTATAGCTAGAGATTCATTAGATAATCTTCGCTCTTTTGGGTTTTTAAGTTCTGAAAACTCAAGTTGAGCCAACCAACTCATTTTTTCTGACTTGATCATACTGTAATTTGCAGCAATAGTAAATCCACGGGTGTGTATTCCAGCTCCGATCCCAAACTCATGTGCAAAGCTATTGGGTGAATCTGATTGGCCGTAAATGCTAGTTGTTCCCAAAAGAAAGCATAAGAAAAAATATATAGAAGTTTTAAATTGCATAAGCTTTAAATTGTTCTGTAGAATATGGCTAGTATATCGGAGTTAAGGAAGAACTCACCCGCTTTTTATTTCCAAAAATTGCCAGCCGATTAGATATACCATATAAATATAACACTTTTCAACCTGATAAAGGCTATAGCATATAAGTTTCTTGATTTTTAAACGTTAAATATTCTAGGAGGTTGACAGATCGAACCCCTTTTTGCTCATTCTCAAGACTTGGCAGTACTTTGTAATGTAAAGGATATATGAATTATAGCATCTAGTTTAGATAGGGTGCAAAGACTTCCTCAGCCTTGTAACCTTAATTATGAAACTGGGGAAAGTGCCTAAAAAGCTGCAGATGGGTATTTATAAAAACATCGAAGCACTTGTGTTGGGGAGTTCATAGACTTATCCCAACCTAGATTTCTGCAAAATTTGGTAGAAAAAATCGGATAGATCAAAACTTTGTTTATCTTTGCAGGCGACTTTTGAAAAAATGTAGAAGCATTGTAATCAATTATTCAATTAGAGCAAATATCTACCCAAAAAACTTTATAAATAGCGATGGCAAAAGAAAAAGGAACGGAAAGAACACAAATAGAAGATTTTGATTTGGACGGATTCCGCAATCAGGCAGCAGGAACCTTTGATAAGTACAAGAACTTTATTTATGGTGGGATCTTACTTATTGTCTTAGTAGCAGGTGGATACTATGTCTATACCCAAATGTATTTAGCTCCTCGCATCAACAATGCTAATAACGAAATCTACCAAGCACAACGTTATTTCGAACGAGATTCTTTTGAGTTGGCGCTTAATGGTAGAGAAATGATTGGACAACAAGGAAGCTTTATGGGATTTTTGGATCTTATTCAAGAGTTTTCGGGTACTCCTGCCGCCAACACCGCCCATTATTATGCTGGAGCATCTTTATTGCATATTGGAAAATATGAAGAAGCTCTACAATATTTACAGGCTTATAAAGGAAAAGATGGCTTGACGCAGGCTGCTGCTTATGCTATGATTGGTGATGCTAAGTCAGAATTGGGTGAAAAAGATGCTGCTATTAAAATGTACGAAAAAGCAGCTAAGCATTATCCTAACTCAGCTACTTCTCCTATTTACCTGCGCAAAGCTGGATTATTATCTGAAAGTGAAGGGAATAAAGAGGCTGCATTGAGCTATTACCAACAAATTGAAAATGATTATCCTCAGGTGGCTACACAGCTCAGTATAGGAAAAGATATCTTCCGTGTAGGGGGCGAG
>CAZOLU010000625.1:0-1703 GCA_964580485.1 uncultured Saprospiraceae bacterium
GTGAAGGCCTTTTGATCTGGAACCTCCTGCTCTAAAAATCTCAACACGTGAGGCTGCTTTGCAATACGATCGTCTGCAATATTTGCTGAAATATAAGTGACCGTTTTCTTCTCCTGCCGTAGGCTATCGGTAAAGGTGATAGAAACCCCCATCGACTTGTGCAGTCTTGAAGTATCTTTAGGTGCTATGCGCTGCCCCAAACTATCTAAATCAAAATGCTCCACCCCACATATATTATAATTGGCTCTTGCCAAGCCCCACAAAATCATCGACAGCACGCCGTCCACATGTTTTTCTACCCGAATATCTTCTTCCATATTTTTGGTAATAAAATAACTGGTATTGAAAACATTGCGCATGGTATGATCTACCTTGAGACAATAATCTAGTATATCTCTATCACTTGTAGTAGAAAGATCTGGAACCGTGCCTGTGGGCTCTAGGGCCAACATTAAATATTCCGTAGCCTCAGGATAGAGGTAATGGATATGAATAAAATCCCCTCCAGAAAAAGGATAAAAGCAGAAATTATCCTTTGCAACCCCTTCTTCTTGATAGATTTGCTGCCCCCAACGATGTAGTTTACTAAAGCGAATCTGATCTATACGCTGATACTTAGGCTCTATTTTTTTGTGATAAGCCAAAAGTGCACTTTTTACACTATCTGATTCTATAAAGCTGAGGCTACTGTCCATCCCTGCAATCAAACGACTCAATGCGGTAAGGTTGCTGTCTATGGCTAACAATTTAGGCGCTTGCTCCTCTGCTAGATCTGTAGCTAGGCTATCTTGCTTTGAAACTTGAGAAGGCTTCGCATTGGGGGCCTCCCCTTCTGAAGGATTTCCACAACTCCAAAAAACAATACCGATTAACAATATCCAAGAATAAACATTTAGCCTAGTCATAACTACTTTAATGATTTTATTTTAAAACTGATTCAACTTAAGCACATTTTTAAATTTCTATCTACTTGTTAAATTCCTGCCTTTTAACCTGATATTGTAGCTTTTTCGTTCAGGTAGCACTCTATTTTCACTCAAAAGAACCTTATCTCAGCACCAAACCCAAGGAATTTAACTTCTTTTACAATGAGGTTAGGGACTTAAACTACTGACGATAAGTACCTAAAATTTCAAACCTGCTCTAATTTGGAGATAAGGATGATTTTGGTCGCATAATATAATAAACCCCGCTAAGATCAAACTCGCCATAAACCCCTGCACAAATACGGCTTTCACCATAATGACTAAGCGTAATTGCTATCTTTTTGTCAAAATCCTTCCAACAAAGAAAAATAGCACTATGCCCTACATTATAATAGGAATAATTGACATGATACACCCAATCCCCTGGCTGAAGCTGGGCTACATCAGCATAAGGCCCCTTTTGTTTGCTCTTGAACACCGTAGTGCGCTTATCACCAGGAAAACCTGCTTTTGTATACACTCTATCCAAATAATTCCAACAAGTCCCTCGAATAGCAGATTTGGGATTCACAGACATGCTATAACCAGTTTGAATGATCTTTAAGCCCTCTGCTGTAATCGTTTTCTCACAACAACAAGATATAACAGGTTGAGAAGATACCACAGTATCTGAGGCACAAGCAAACAAATTAGAGTCTATCATTTCATAAGAAGAAATCAGTTCTCCTACCTTTACTTCTTTAAACCCCTGTCCATAGCCTTTAGAAAAGCAGCAGA
>CAZOLU010000626.1:0-1689 GCA_964580485.1 uncultured Saprospiraceae bacterium
GAGCAGATGAATTATTTACGATAGATGCTAAAAAAGCCAAGGAGTTGCGTGAAAGTGGCTTTGGCTTGGTGGCTACACATCAGATGGATGGAATCGCAAGAGGAACGGGGGCTTTAGTATTTGTAGGGGAGGAAAAGGAACATGAGATGATTTTAAAAGCTCAGGCGGCAGCGTATTATTCTTTTAGCAAAGGAACCTCCTCACAGGATTATCCTAGCTCTTTGATGGGAGCAATTGCCTTATTAAGACAGACCTATTATGATGCCAAATGGTATGCCGCTAATCCCAACGAAAGAGATTACAATATTTCACTGGAAAAATGGTTGGAGATTCAAAACTTACCTCAAGTTTTTCAGGCTGATCACCGCCTAAACATGCTCAGAGCAGATAAGATTGGTGATGAATTTGGAGTACAGTACATTTTGAAAGGTCGAGGTGATGAATACCGGCGTTTGGAGGCTATCAAGGGCACTCAAGCTAGTTTAATCATTCCAATTAACTTCCCCGATGCCTATGATGTCAGTGATCCTTATGATGCTGAACAGCTCAAGCTAGGACAAATGCTACACTGGGAATTAGCCCCCTCCAACCCGGCTCGTTTGGCAGAAGCTGGGATTCCTTTTGCGATTACAGCCCAAGGCTTAGAAAGCCCCAAAGCATTTATTGCCCATCTGCGCAAGGCTTATCAGCATGGATTGACTGAAGCTGAATTATGGAAGGCCGTTACTACCACCCCCGCCCAACTCCTCAAGGTCGAAGATCAAGTAGGTACTCTAGAAGTAGGTAAATATGCCAACTTTATGATTAGCACAGGACCTCTATTGTCTAATGGAACGGAAATACTACACCATTGGGTTAAAGGGCAGCCCTATCGTATGGGGGATATTTTTGCTCAGGATATTCGGGGAACCTATGAACTGGAAATTGCCAATCAGAAATTTGAATTTACCGTTAGCGGCAGTTTAACCCAGCCGCAAGGATCTATCAAAGCAATGCAAGCCGATAGCACCGAAAAAGCAAGCAAAGTAAAACTAGATTTTAAGCATCCTAGCATTAGCTTTGCTATGCAGGTCGAAGAAGATACTACAAAGGAAGTTCCTGCCAAGTATCGCCTATCTGGTATGGTGAAAGGCAAGGAGTGGAGCGGTCAGGCTACGCATCCTGATGGGGCTTGGTTGAGTTGGTCGGCAAAACAAATTAAGGCTTATGAAGCAGAGGAGTTTAAAATGCCTGAACAAGATAGCAGCAGCAAAGGAGAGGTGATTTATCCTTTTATTGCCTATGGCTATACGATAGATAATGCTCCTGAGCAAGAAACCATCTTGTTTAAAAATGCAACGGTCTGGACAGGTGAGGAAGAAGGCAATTTGGAAAATACCGATGTTTTGATTCAGAATGGTAAAATTACCAAAATTGGGAAAAATCTCAAAGCTCCTAAGGCAGCTAAGACCGTAGATGCTACGGGCAAGCACCTGACCGCTGGAATTATCGATGAACACTCGCATATTGCTATTCAGAATGGGGTAAATGAAGGAACTCAAGCAAGTTCGGCAGAGGTGCGCATTGGTGATGTCATCAACTCTGATGATGTTAATCTTTACCGACAACTAGCAGGAGGTGTAACCATGGCTCAACTGCTGCATGGCTCGGCCAACCCTATTGGTGGGCAGGCGGCTTTGATTAAATTCC
>CAZOLU010000627.1:0-1683 GCA_964580485.1 uncultured Saprospiraceae bacterium
TCGCTGTCAACTTTGAGTCTTGGGAGTAACAATGATAGTTCATCAAACTGTGCTACAGGTTCAAACCCAGAAAAATTGTCTTCATTTTGTATTGGCTCATCGTCCTGATTATTTACAGATTGTTCAACTTCCTGTTTCTCTTGTAATTTTTGTATAAACTCAGGGGGAATGGTTAAATGGATTTGCTCAGTTATTTGGACACGATTGCCTTGAAGGGGGAGCTTGATGACTTCTTGCTGTCCAGGCTCAAGCCTTTCGTGGTAGTAATGGCCCATCGCACGGGCAAAGATTAGGAGCCTTTCAAACTCAGGCATATCTTGATGTAGAAGCTCGGTGAGAGAGGCAAGGCGAATTAAATCTCTGGGGTTTTCCTGATAAGCTCGTTCAAATTCTTCTGCCAACAAACTAACAGAACGTTGGGGGTTTAGATAAGCTAGAGCAGCCCAACGTTGAGACTCGGCAAAGTTTTTATAATAAGGGTTCGAGCTTTGCAAATCTTGCCGAATGTAGGCTAATAATAAGCCAGCCGTTTGTTTGACTCTTTTTTGTGTAAATTTTGGATGCTGCTTGAACTGATTTAGAAGTTCTTGGCGAAGAGTAGCATCCATTTCAAAGGTTTCGCGACCCACTTCATCGCAAAGATTAGATAACATCAAGTCTGCGACAGCAATCCAGGGAATATTCAGAGGTTGGTTGTGGATATCGGTTTGAAAGTTTGCCCAAATACGATAGAGTAGATCGGGGGTCAGGGCTAAGGGTAATGCAGCATGATAGGCTAAGTGAAGATGGGGAGTTCCAAATTTTTTTTCAAAGGCTTTGATGTGGTGTTGGGCAGCTTCGATATCCATAATTTATGTGACAACTTGTTTTGGGTGAACTAAGTTTAAAGGGCATTAATTTGATTACAGTATTTATTTTGAGTTTATTTTTTTGAGGCATTATAAATGATTTTAGTACTGAATCTCATGATTTATTAAACCATAAAATGACCTTTTAAAACTTTTATTGCATTTTGTAGTCCGGAGCGATTACATTGAAACATTGGGACTAACTTGGCAATCTCTTCTGCTGTTGTATTCCGCCAACGGCTTGAGGGAACGGGATTGAGCCAAGCTAGATAACGCAATCGCTGTTGAAACTGTTGTAAAACCCATTCGGTTCGTTCTAGCCTATTTTTACTATAGCCCCCTCTAGCAGCTCCCGCATCACTGAAGATTAGTAAACATGAATGACTATGGGATAACTGGGGTAACAAGTCTTCCAATCGTTCAGCTTCTCGTTGTTCTGAATCACTATAGAGATAATCGACGGGACAATTATGGAAATAATAAAGGTGTGATCTTCCCAAACGTCCTCCCCGAATAGCTGTTTCCTGAAGTCGCTCTCCTAGGGAGTGGAAAGGAACCATAGACCCATCAATATCTAATAAAAATATTAACTCAACCCGATTAATTCGTTGAGGAACTAAAACAGGAGAAAAGAAAAAACCGGCAATCGAGAAAGCGGAAAGAGATGGGACGATGTAGAGGATAGAGAAGGAAGCCTTTATGCAGTTCCTTTCTTTTTCACCAGTTTGTCCAGTGGCCCCTTTGGCGTCTTTGATACTTTCCCAGTCGAGTACTTTTTTACCATATTGATATACTCTTGAATATTGAATTTCCGTTTGCATCCATCGTAGGTCAT
>CAZOLU010000628.1:0-1682 GCA_964580485.1 uncultured Saprospiraceae bacterium
CAAAGATTTCTGTCTGAAGTAGCTGAATCGCCTCATAGCCATTAGCAGCAATTTTAACTTCAAGTTGCAAAGCTTCAAGATGTTCACTAGCAATGATCTGGTTGAGTTCATTATCCTCTACCAATAAGATTTTAGCGGGGGGAAGTGGAAGCTCTAACGCCGACTCATTTACTTTTTGTTGCAGCAATGGAGCGATTTGGAAAGGGATATAAACTATAAAATTAGAACCTTTGCCCTCTGTGCTTTGTAGCTCTAGCCGTCCACCTTGTAGCTCCAGCAGTTGTTTAGCAATACTCAGTCCAAGTCCTGTACCCCCATATTTTCGATTGGTGGTTTTATGCCCTTGTTGGAAGCGTTGAAAGATGCGGCTTTGCATTTGGGGAGAGATCCCAATACCCGTATCTTTGATTTGAATTTCCAATAAGCAACTTGCGGTATGGCTTTCTACAACTTTGCAAAACACTTCGACCTTTCCCTTAGGCGTAAATTTTATAGCATTTCCCAGTAGGTTGACCAATACTTGCTTAAACCGAGAGGGGTCACCCATGACCCAAGGGGGAAGTTCATGTTCAAGATAAAAGTGAAGTCCTAAAGCCTTTTCTTTGGCTTGTTGTTTAAACATCATTTTGAGCTGGGCAAAGAGTTCCTGAAGCTCAAATTGTGTATGCTCTAGCTCTATTTGGTTGGATGCAATTTTAGAAAAATCGAGAATATCGTTAATGATGATCAACAAATGTTTGCTTGCTTTTTGAATAGCTTGAATAAACTCGTGCTGTCGATTATTTAAAGCCGTAGTTGCTAAAATATCTGCAAAGCCTACAATGGCATTCAAGGGTGTTCTAATTTCATGACTTATATTGGCTAAGAAAGCATCTTTAATCTCACTATTTTTTTTAGCTAATTTTATAGATGCTTTGAGCTGTTCCTCCATCTGCACACGATCGCTGATGTCAATGCCCGTCATCATGATATATTCTTGGCGTGTTTGTAATTGTACAGAAACCCCCTTGAAGTAATAAATGCGTTTTTCCTCCTGCTGTGTATAAATAGATAAGATGACTTCTGCCTTCCCCTGCTGTCTAAGTTGATTGAAATAGCTGTTGATTGTTTGAGTTTCGGTAGAGAAAATATCTTTAAGCTCTTGTCCTGTATAGTTAAAGCTGTCTACTCCTGTTAGATCGGTAATAGCAGCACTAATTGCGGTGATATAGCCTTGTAAATCGAGGGTAATAAGTAGCCCCTGAACATGCTCAAAGAATGCACGGTATCTTAGCTCACTTTGCCGAAGCTGTTGCTCGGCAAGGCGTTGTTTGGTAATATCTTTAGCACTAGCATATAAAATTCCTTCGTCTTTACGAGGCGTTGTGATCCAGTCGAGCCAAACATATTCCCCTGATTTGGTGCGATATCGATTGATAAAGGATAGGGTAGGCACACCTTTAGAGAGTTTTTCCACTTCTTTGGTCGTAGCCTCCACATCATCAGGGTGGATAAAGTCATTGAAAGGTGTGTTGAGCAGTTCCTTCTCTGAAAAACCCAACTTTTTGTAGAATGCGGGGTTGAGTTCCTCAAAATATCCATTCATATTAGCAAGACAGCAAAGCGAACTAGTATCTGTAAAGAAACGCTCATACTTCATTTTATCTTTCAGCTCCTTTTGTAGCCTAAAATAATTGACAATC
>CAZOLU010000629.1:0-1672 GCA_964580485.1 uncultured Saprospiraceae bacterium
TACTGAGAATAGATAGTAAAAATGTTAAAGTAAGTGTTGCAATTTTCATAGCAAGTGTTTATGTAGGTAAAATAAACTGCACTATAAATATAGTTAATATAAGTGTAGGGACTCATGTTTTTCGGTGAAAGGAGATTTTTCTTCGACAGATGTACCCTTTTGATATAATGGAACTATTTTTTAGCTCTAGTATATCAAGTATGCAATTAACAGACCAAAATTAAATCAGAGAGATCAAAAGTAGCAACTTTTTATTTTATAGAGTAGCTTAAATAACTTGTAGTTGAAGGATGGGCTGGTATTGAAATAAGCCTGGTTGATGTCGAGGTGATTTTTGTGAAGTTGCAAACTTTTTATATTTCCAAACTTTAGGGACTGTGCCTTATGAAAATGCACTTTCCAGTAGATTCCCTTGCTGCTCAATACTAAACCTTCTTTCCCTGATCCAAAAAGTGTTTGATCTACTAAGAGATAAGGGAATTCTCCACTGTCGTGTTTATAATAGGCTTTTCGAGCATTAGCCATTTTTTTGAGTGGAATTTCTACCGCATAAAGATAGTAATTCAAGCTTTCTTCCTCCATCTGAAGATAGTCATGCATCATTTGCTGTAAGGACACCGATTCTAGTTCTATTTTTTGATAGTTGAGGATATCCTCTGAAAGTGGGAAAGGCAGTAGTGCTGAGCAGTATTTTATCCAAAACAATTCACTAAGATCTAGAAAAGCTCGTTGAGCAATATTTTCAATTGTAGAAAAGCTAGAAGCCCCCTTGTTGTTAAAAAGCTGCTCAAAAAGGGCTGCAATATGTAGACTTTCCTCCTCAAACACCTCAATGCGGAATCCAGAGTTATCAAAAACCTTCAAAAACAAGGCTTCTTTTTCTGCTAGATTTTCCTGTTCCAACAAGATGCAGATGTATAATAGAAAAGCATCTTTAAGCTGTGTTGGTAGGGTGGCTAAGTCATTAAAATCTAATTTGAAAATAGGGCTAATATTGGGTTTGGGCTGATATTGTAGATTAATAGGATGCCCACAATTGAAGCAAAATTTGGCATTGGAAGGGTTGGGCGTATTACATTTTAGACAGACAATAGCATTACCTTGTACCTCTCGGCCACAATGATGGCAAAAGCTAGCAACATCAAGTAGACGACTTTTACAACTCTTACAGATTTTCACAAGCCTCAAAAGTTTTAGATCAGCCAGGCATCTGAAGGATCGCTGCCTCTAATTCTTCAATACCTTTTTGCAGATGGAGATCTGTGGTTTTATTTTCTTTGGTTTTATCGGTGTACTCTTGGGTTTTGGCCTTATCTCCACGTCGGTAAGCGATATGCGCCAGATTCAGATAAGCCATGGCTCGTTCGGCTTTGCGTTGCATCCCAAGGTCTAGGCTTTTCAAAAGATGATCTTCACCAGCATTTAGGTAAACTTGCATTTGATCTTTGGCGCTGCGACTTTTGTACAAAGCTACCAAGCCCGATGCAAAGTGATAGTAAGCTCGATGACTTTTCATCAACCAATTAACTTTGTATATATTTTGGAGGTATTGATCTGCTTTATCCACCTTTCCATTTTTTAAAGCAAAAAGTGCCGCATTGACCGTACCAAAAAGGAAATAGCCCAGCAATAAAAAAATATGGGCCTCGTAAAAGCGGCATAGGAAAGCCGC
>CAZOLU010000630.1:0-1636 GCA_964580485.1 uncultured Saprospiraceae bacterium
ATGTTGAATAACTTGGTCGAAATTATTATTTTCCACCATTAACTTTTGGAATTTTTGATTTTGGGTACCAACTTGTTGTGCATTTTGAGCATCCAAAAACCAATCTAGCCTTAGGGGGCCTTCTAATCCGCAATTAGACAAGCCCAACTCTACAAGTTCTGCAAGATTGTATTGGTTAGCAACAGGAGTTGGCAACTCTCCAGAAAAAGTATTATCGCTGAGATTCAATAATTCTACAGCGGGTAAATTATTAAAAATGCGTATACTTATTGGCTGATTTAATGCATTATTACCTATATCCAAAACCTTTAAGCTATTTACAGGGTTGTTGGGGTAGATCAGTGTGTTGATCTGATTATTGGCGATCCTAAATGTTTTGAGTTTACTAAAAGCGGGATCATTCATATTCAATGTTCCAGCAAGTTTATTAGATGATAGGTTGACCTCTACATCAATTGTATTACTTCCTATGGTAAAATTCGACCAAAAAGTAAAATTACCTTGCAAGATTCCTGTATCCATAGCATCCTCTGCACTTAAAAAATTAAGATTCGAGTAGTTTTCCAGTATATTACGAAGATATGCAGTAGTATCTAATTCATTAGTGTCTAAAATCATAATACTGATCGAGTTGTTGGGTGACATGGCCAACTGCTCAATTTTATTGTTGCTAAGATTTACTGTTTGCGCATTCGTTAAAGCTAGAAATAAATTAGAAGCATCCCCACGAAGTCCATTATCGCTGAGATCCAACACCTTTAAAGCAGTAAAATTGATCGGAAATGTGGGTACATTGATTCCGGTCAGCTTAGCCGTTGTAGATAAATAGTCGGAAGCACGAAGCTCCTCCAAGGCAAAAGCCCCTGCTAGTATAACATTAAAAACTGCTGCACCATCTACTATACCAAAATCATTACCACTTAGATCTACAATCTTTAATGCAGAAGAGGCATACACCCAAGGTGCCAGAGGCAAATCATCTATATCATTTTCGCTCACATCAAAAACCTCGAGAGAATCCATCCGACCAAAACTAGAAGATATAAAGTTACTCGGTAGACCTCCAGTTAGCGTAATCCCCCCTGTAGGGCCATTCCCTTGATCCAAGCTATCTAATTTGAGCCACTTTAGGCGACGGCCACTGGGAGCAGTGGAACTAGTCCAGGTAAGTCCATACCAGTTGTCGGGAGAATTTGATAAAGACCATTGTTGACCTAAAGGGAGTGCTGCATTCCAATTTTGGGGGCTGGTGGTGGTACCACCATTGGTTCTCGTTAGAAAGTCATCTAAAGCTGCCAAATCTGCTGTATTAAACTGGGCAGTAGTAGTGCCTCCGATAAAAAGTAATCCAATTAAGAGTACATAAACTTTGGTCATCATAAATAAATACTTTAATTGTGAAATAAAAGAACCAATGCTGCTTTAGTTCAAACTAAAACAACCTTCTAAATTTAATGAATTGGATATAGTTAGTGTGTATATTAGTGCCCCTACAGTAAATAGTAAGCCATAGGAGTTGAGGTCAATTCAAGCACTTCAATTGGTAGGAGACTTTATTTAGTGGTATTGGGCGATTATTTGCTGTTTTGTTTTGGTGTTTAGGAATAAGAGCATGTTTAAATTTCTATCTACTTGT
>CAZOLU010000631.1:0-1631 GCA_964580485.1 uncultured Saprospiraceae bacterium
GATGCATGCATCATCCCAGCTCGCCTTCAGGGCTACTCCATAAAAGCTACATTAAAAAACTTTCTGGACACTGTACTAAGTTGTTTTTTGAAAAATAACCAGCATCTCTTGATCAGATAGTATAATGGTATGCTTATCTAAGAACCTCAAGCGTAGCAAAAAGGGTTGATCAGGATGATCCTCTTTGTACGGACTAATTTGTATGAATTGTTTATTTTGAATCAACTCCCAACGGTTCAACTCAGTATGGAGGTTAGAAATGGCATCAAGGGTTCCATCTTTTCGGAAAATCAATTCTGCAGTACTAATAGGGTGCTGCGTGTTGAGTGCCTCCCATTTGCCTAGGAGTTTGCGCTCTGGTTGCCGAAATTGAGCTAAACTAGCCCCTTCCCTTAAAAAAACAAACACAGTAGTATGCTGACGCAAAATGAGGTATTCTTCAGCGTACCAAAGGATTTCATAGTAAACCTTTACATCTTCTGTAGATAGTTTGAGGAAGAAGTTGCTGGGATCAAGCTCCCAACGGCCTGCACTATCTAAACTAGGCCAGTGCTCAAGTTGAAGCTCCCCCTGTTCTAAAAACTCCATTTTAGGTCTTTGGGGATCATCTTCCATAATTTTCAGCCCAGTTGCTTCCATCAAATTCCAAGTACCTTTAAGGTTGATTTTACTTCGATCGGTGCTTGCTTCCTCAATTCGAGAAAAAGTAACAATCGCCTCATCTGCGAGGTCTTTAATGACTAAACTTTTTTCATCGAGCAATTGAATTTCCCAATCAAAGGATTTTGATGGAGTTTTGAGGCTAAGGCTTGCCTGATCGTCTTGAGCATAGCCCCATTCTCCAGGCAACAGCTCGTAGATGCCCTCTTTGCCCAATTGCAAGAGCAGCTGGTTTTTGGGGTGAAAAAAAATGCGAAGATCGCCCGAGAAAGAGGGCATTTTCTGCTGGGCTGCTGCTCCAACGAGCTGCCAGCCCCCCTCAAGGGGGGCCTGGGCTGTGGCCCAGCCACAGCACAAACAAAAAAATAAAATGCGTGTCAACATGTCTTTGCGTGTTTATTACTCCTGTTCTGTAAATCTCTAGTTTAGTCGTAAATCTAATTACCCCATAAAATCCATTAAGCTTCCTCCTGGTACCAACTGGCATACTTCACATAAGCATCCGCAATACGCCCAATGGTATCCGCAAATTGATCAGGACTGAGCTCTTTTACTTTTTTAGCGGGTACGCCTGCATAAATACAGTGGCTTTGCAAATGTGATTTTTCCAATACTACGGCTCCGGCAGCAATTAGGCAGTTGGATTCCACTATGGCATGGTCCATAATCATAGCCCCCATCCCAACTAGCACATTGTCGTGAATCGTACAGCCATGTACTATTGCCCGATGCCCAACGGATACATTATTGCCAATATGGGTAGGGGCACGCTGATAGGTACAATGCACCACAGCACCATCCTGAATATTTACTTTGTTCCCCATTCTAATAGCATGTACATCGCCCCGAACTACGGCCTGAAACCAAACACTACAATCATCGCCCATGATTACATCACCAATAACTGTTGCATTTTCTGCCAAATAACAATTTTTTCCAAATTCGGGATTGAACCCTCTTACAGATTTGAT
>CAZOLU010000632.1:0-1630 GCA_964580485.1 uncultured Saprospiraceae bacterium
TCATGCCAGCTCGCCTTCAGGGCTACTCCATAAGAGCTACATTAAAAAATTTTCAGGACAGAGCACTGAGAATTCCCTATACCCTTTAAATAAATAAAATTTCCCTTCAACTAAGTATTGCTCTTTTCATCACCTACATGCTCCTACAAATGAATAAAGCACTGATTTGCAGTCTAATCATTAGCTTTCTTTTTAGCTTTTCCTCTTGTAGTTATACTCACCTTGTTTCAGAAGGAGGACAATACTATGCCATTGAAGAGGTAAAATTGGAGGAGAAAGCTATTCAAAGCACCATAGCACCTTACAAATCACAGTTAGAAGCTGAAATGAGCACTGTCATTGGAATCTGTGAGATGACCCTAACCAAAGAACAACCAGAATCTAGTCTAGGAAATTGGTGTGCAGATGCAGTATTAGCTCAGGCTCAACATTATACAGGGCTTAGTGTAGATTTTGCCGTTTTAAATTATGGTGGACTTCGTATTCCTTCGCTGCCTAAAGGGAATATTAGCAAAGGGAAAATTTTTGAACTTATGCCTTTTGATAATATGATTGTAGTCTTGGAAATGAAAGGCAGTGAACTACCTCAACTCTTTGAGCACCTTGCACAAAAAGGAGGATGGCCTGTATCGGCAGCTATTCGGATGGAGATTGATGATGAATTTGCAGTTCATAACCTTAAAATAGAAGGCGAAAAAATTGATCCTGAACGAATTTACCGAATTGCCACTATTGATTATCTAGCTAATGGAGGAGATAAATGTAGCTTTTTTAAAAAGCTAAAACGCCACGAAACTGGTCAGTTTATGCGTACAGCAGTCATTGAGTATGTAGAGCAATTAACCCAAAAAGGCCAGAAAATCAAAGCGATCAAAGAAGGACGCATTCGTCAAAGAAAATAGACCCAACCCAACATGAATTACAATCGAAGATCTTTTATCAAAAAGCTAGGTCAATATGCTACGGTAGCCGGTGGCACAATGCTGTTGCCTAATGGCCTTTCTGCCCTCCCTTTTTTGGGAGAGGATGCTAAATTGCATAAGCTCACCATTCTTCATACCAATGATGTACATAGCCGTATCGACCCCTTTCCAATGGATGGAGGAAAGAACCAAGGAAAAGCAGGTATCGCAAAACGTGCAGCACTTTTGGCTAAAATTCGCAAGGAAGAGCAAAATGTGCTGCTGCTCGATGCTGGCGATATGTTTCAAGGCACCCCCTATTTCAACTATTTTAAAGGTGAGCTGGAAATTAAACTCATGAGTGAATTGGGCTATGAGGCTGGCACTATCGGGAATCATGATTTTGATGCAGGAATTGATAATCTGGAAAAACAACTCAAAGCCCATGCAAAATTTGACATTGTCAATTCCAATTATGATTTTAAAGATACTATCATGAATGGGGTTCCCAAACCCTATAAAGTGATTCAGAAAGGCCCCATTAAAGTAGGTATTACTGGTGTAGGAGTAGAGCTAGATGGCCTAGTCCCCGCACCACTTTATAAAGAAACTCGCTACCTCAACCCCATTGAGTCGGCAGAAAAGCAGGCAGCGATCCTCAAAAATGATCTAAAATGCGACTATGTTATTTGTCTGTCGCATTTGGGCTATTCTTATGAAACAAACAA
>CAZOLU010000633.1:0-1627 GCA_964580485.1 uncultured Saprospiraceae bacterium
ACCCGTAGAAAGCTCAATGGGTTGTAAAACCTCGTCGTATTCCAACAAATAAGTTTGAGGCCCTACAATCACCTTTCGTTTACCTGTTTTGCTAGTGACCAAAACGGCATAACCTGTCCAAACATCGATCGTTACCGCACCTTCATACTTATTGTTGAGCGTAATGGTACGAGGTTGGGTGAAAGAGGTTTTTCTGGAAAAGGTGTTGCTCACAATGCCTTCAAATGCTTCTTCCTCCATTTCATCGGCCATCAGATCCATATCCATCAAGGCTTGTTGTTGCTGAATGACTGGAGGGATCTTCATATTGAGTTGATCGTCAGACTTAATTTTTTCCTGCTGTTTTTCTGAAAGCTCCTGCAACTTCAAATTATACTGCAAGGCTTCTTCATTACCAGGAAACCAAAGTCGAACATGCTTGGGACCCAAAATACGTCGCACAATAACCTCCTCCCTTGGGTCGGGCAAAAACATACAAGGACCATGTTTCAATGCAATTTTACCCGTATTTCGATTCAGGTAATATCGACCTTCGCCTGGAGGAATCGCTACGGCATGGTAGATGTCTTGTTCGCCATATTTAATCAGGGCATGCTCGGGGCAAGGGAAGTAGATCATCTGTTCCTTACCCGTAATGAATAATTCATCCCCAACTTTGCATTGTTGTCCGTTTTCCTCATAAGGTGCAATGATTTTGACATAGATCCCACTATTTTCATTCAATTCAATAGCCTTAAACTTTCGAGTGCCATTTTTCTCTACAAAACGCTCTGTGGGGCGAGGAAAAACTACCTGAGGCCCTTGAATATAGCGTTTATTCCCATCCTCATCTAATAAGATACAATATTCCAAACGTTCTAGGGTAACTGCTTTACGCACATACTGTTCCTTTTTGTCTTTCACCACCTCAATCCCCGTAGGAGGAATGTAGAAAGAAACATCCGTACCCTTAATAATGTGCAATTGCCCCATCGTCAGACTCGAAGCATCAATAGTATCCAAATTGTTGTTGCCATCATCTTCTATTCCTTCTGGGGTAGTTACCTGAGGCGTAATGACTGCATTAGCCCAATTTTCCCGAGCCTGATGTTCTTCATAAACCCGTACAATCAAGTACTCATTAGAACGCAGGTGATGCCCTTCAATCACTTGTGCCATCTGCCCCGGCCATAGCGCAAAGAAAGCTGGTCCCGGCAAATTAACCTTGCGCCCAATATCTAAACTGACCAATTGATTGGAGGTTCCAATTTGTGGCGGCTTGTTATCAATCGCTGGGTTTTTGAGAATAATATACCAACCCTCTGGTGCAGTAGTGAAGGTGCGAATCGAGTTTTCTAAATCGCAAATATCAAACTGCTTGCTCTTTTTGTTGAAAAATACGGGCTTGTCGGTATTGGCCATGCTGGTTTTATAAGGCCCTACATAGGTAATGACATTCCCCTTGGTTTGATCGGAAATGAACGCATATTCATTGGGTGCCAAGACCAAATCACGTTCTCTGCTGTCTGCCATAAGTTTTAGTTTTTTGGGTGTAAAAATATATTTAAAATAACTTTGCTTGATATCTAAACTAAGCTTTGTTTGCTTCTAAAACTAAGGCTAGGCTCTTATAGTTCCCAAATGGGAG
>CAZOLU010000634.1:0-1622 GCA_964580485.1 uncultured Saprospiraceae bacterium
TATCCATACTTTATCGTATTCATTGCGTTCTCTTTTTGCTATTTTAATGTCCTTGAGTGCCTGTTCTAGCAACCCATTCGGTGAATGGTCTTGTGGTTGATATATTTTCACTTTTATTGCAGGAAATGCACTGGCATATTCTGGGTCGTTGCTAATCTGCTGAAAGTAATCGACTTCCGTTCTTTTTCCTTCACAGAGAATCAACCATCGTTCATTGACTTCCTTTGATTGCGACCTTCGACTGCTTCCTTTCCTTGCCATTTTTGCTAGTCTTGTTTTATGCCAATCTCACTGTCAATATTTGGGACTGCGCCAAACTTGCCCGATTCATACCATCTCCCAAATGGCGTATCTTCCCTCACACCAGCATACTCAGAAAGAGGGGATAGGCTCGAGGAACATCCTTGCTTTTTTTCAACAAACCAAACCTCATCTCTGCGAAATAGATCCGCATTTAAGAGCTTTATATCGTGTGTAACAATAATCAGTTGTGCGCCCTTCGGATTGGTTGTTCTGCTTTGGAAAAGCTTGATAAGTGCGTGGGCCAAATTGCTGTGCAAGTGGCGTTCAAACTCATCTGCCACATAAACTTTTCCCTCTTCAAGTGCTGCCAGCAAATGATATCCTTCGCCAATTAATCTTCTGGTCCCTTGCGATTCTTCATCTATAGTAAAATCTATAGTTTTTCCTTCTTCAGCCAAATGGGATAGTTTGAGATCATACATATTTGACTTGTATATTTCGCTTTTTATTTCCTCCGGAAAGGTGTCTGGAAACTCAAAATCTTCCATATTCCTTTTCGTAACTTTGATATTCTGAATATCTGTATCCGAACCTTTTAGCAGTTCAATTAACCTAGTTTTTCTATTTTGGGACTGTTCACTTTGACCAGAGAGTTCACGAACAGCTGCGTTATATTGACGCATGTCGACGATGCTAGGAATTGACGAAAATATATTGAGCTGATTTTTAAAGTACTGATATACTTCAATCAATGAGTCTACTTTATGGGTAGCCACCTTTGAAAGGAAAAGCTGGTTCTTGTAGAGGTTGTCTTCAATAGCTTGTTTATTGCCTTTGAAATAATTACCATATTTAAATTCCATTCCGTTTCTCTCATAGAGCAAAGCTATTTGCGATTTGGGATAGAATTGTAACCTTTCATGAACTATCTCTTTGGCGCTATAAGCTATCGAATAAATATAACGGAGATTGTTTCCCGCAATAAAGTCCAATTCCAGCTCAACGGGTTCATTCGGGGAATTTTGGTTTAGTTTATAGGGCTCATAGGGCTGAATCTTTTTATCAACTTTTATGGCTTCAATATCACTGATCATATAGGATAAGGCGGCTAGGCCTTTGACAAGGTTGCTTTTTCCTGAAGCATTTTTTCCATAAATGATGGCAGTTGCCAAAGCCTCATGATACTTGGTATCATCGGTGCCCTTTGTGATAATATGGTCGGTATGCCTCCTATTTTTGGTATCGGGTATCATGGTGAATACCTCTTTATCCCTGAAAGACTTGTAGTTTTTGACCTTAAACTCTAAAATCATGGCGATTTACCCTCTGTTTTTGTAAATTTTTTACAAATATAAGGCCAATTCAGGAATTTACCGCCC
>CAZOLU010000635.1:0-1618 GCA_964580485.1 uncultured Saprospiraceae bacterium
CAGCTCTTCCTTTTAGGAGGGTATCATTGGCTGTATTGACAAGTGCGGTTATTCTATCAATACCTTTACTCATAATAGTTTTGATTTAAATAATTGTTAGGTTAATAGTTATGCAGTTAATTCAGCAATAGAAGCCTCAATGGACTCCAAGTAATTATAGTTGTATTTTTTGTTGGTTAAACGCTCCTTACGCTCTGGACTAATTTCCGTAGCCGCATTAAAATATTTGGCAGGCACTTCGTCGGTTTGTACTGGATAGGTAAATAGCATACTGCCATCGTGATAAGCAATTCGCATATTTTTAGTAGCCCCTCCTTTGGTAGGTTGTACTTCCAATAAAATAGCATGCTCTGATTCTACTTCTACACGATAGTAAGCTTCCAGGGGTTCTTCTGTACCCTCGAAAAACAGGAGTCCTTGTGGAGTGATAATCAACATGTCCTGTTCAATTTCGGCAAGGATACGCTTGAGCACCTCGACAGGGTATTTCAAAGCCTCATCGCCCATACCCAAAATAAATTTATTCATATCAGGAATCCATAGTTTACCGAAAGCCTTTTGTAGAAGTGGTGATTTTTCATTTCGGGCAAAGGCATCTTGATAGCTTTGTTGCAATTTTGCAGAAGATTTGCTGCGCATTACGGCTACTTGCTTGGCAAAATGCTCTGCCAAGAGGTCTCTAGCTTTCAAGCTACCTCTCAACTCTGCTTCCAAGTACATTTTAAAGGCCTTTTCCATCTCTTTTTTGGCACGGAATGCATTCGCTAACACGAGGTAGCTATCGGGGTTTGTTCCATCTATTTTAATTAAGCGTTTGGCATCTTCAATAGCCTTATCATAAGCTTTAGCTTTGATGTAGAGCTCGGCACGCCCTTTCAGTGTGCTGTAAGCAGGCTCTTCCTGCAATTCGATAGCACTATTATAATCTGCTAATGCAGCCTTGGCATTTTTGAGTTGGATATTTACTTCAGCACGATCTACATAATAATACCAACGGGGGTCTAACTCCATGAGTTGATTATAGTCTTCTAAAGCGGCCTGATAGTTCTCGGTTTTCTTACGTAAACTAGCACGCTCAAAAAGAGCTTCAGCTCGTGTAGCATCATCTAAGTCCATCTCCAACAACTCTGTATATAGTTTTTCGACTTGCTCAAACTGTTGTTCTACATTTAAGAGTTGTGCCAACTCTACAATATACTGTGCTTTTCGGGGTTGCACCTGATCGTATAAGGTTTGGGTGCATTTTTTGATAGCTTCCTGTGCGGTGGCTCCCTGCAAACGATATAAGTTGCGTTCTATTAAGGTGAGGGACTCTACAAAATGATCTGGTTGATTTTCTGCAATAAAGCTCAACCCTTCTTCAATCGCTCCCAATTGCTGATAGGAATAGGCCATTTTGTATAAGACCACCTCTTGCTGTTCGGTAGAAAGTTTTGACCAATTAGAGCTGTCTTTGAGTTGAGCAAAATATGCTAAAGCGCCTTTAAAATCTTGTTCGTTGTAAGCGCAATCGCCCAGACCAGAAAGCGCATCTACATTTTCACTTTCAATTTTGAGCACTTCACGGAAATTGTGTCTGGCAATACTCATCTGATCTCTCAGCAAGCCAAGTTTTCCT
>CAZOLU010000636.1:0-1610 GCA_964580485.1 uncultured Saprospiraceae bacterium
TGAGTCGCTCGCCCATATAATAGGCATCAAAACTATTAGCGAGTTCTTGCAGGTTTTTGTCTTCTGCTCGTTTTTTGGGGGCAGAATAGGCATATTGCTCAAATTCGAGCCGATAGGCTCGTCTGAAGTAATTACCATCGCGCATGGGCTGACTCTCCTGCAAGTGTTGGGCCTGCCGCCAGGATTGGCGGAAATGCTTGTCGAGATGGCGCTTGCGATACGCCTCGCAGAGGCGAATTTCTGCTTCAATCGGGTCATTCTGCAAACTTTCAATTTTGAGAAATTCTTCCAGCACTTTTAGCAAAAACGACATAATGTAGTCTATTTTGCTGGCTTTGTATTCCTCTTGAGGAAATAAATGATAGAATACATTTTCCTTGCGCAGTACTTCACGATCTTCCAAGTCTCGATGTTCGTACAGATAATCATACAATTGAATCACATCTTCCCGCTTATTGTGATAAGGCGAACGGACAAACTTTCCCAGTGCGAGCTGTTCTGCCACCGTTAAATCAGAAAAAACTTCTATTAATTTACTTTTATACATTTTTTGTTTTTTGAGAAATTTTAGCTGAAGGTACTAATTTTAAAGATAAATATAAAATCCAACTTTTGGGAAAGTGGATTTTCTGTGATTGTGTTCCTGTAAAGTATGTAGCATATTTGTATTGTCGAAGGAGCTAAACGGCTGCTTGCAGACAGAAAAAGTTCTTGCAAGGTTCAATTATGGAAGATTAATTCCGGGAGCCGGTCGGACGGCTTTCGGGGTTCGGTTTAAGAAATTACTGCGTGGTTGTGATTATTTTGGAAGGTGATTTCAGCTGCGCAGTTTTTTTAATTAGATATTTAGATGCTAGATATTAGACGACGTCTAGCTACTAAGATCTAAAAGTCTAACTAGAAACATCCTGCTACCCAGGTACATGATACAACAAATACTTACTATGCTATATAAATATATACTTTTATTCAACTTAATAATCCTCTGCCTTTCGGCCAATGCTCAACGCAGTGCTGATGGGAAGATTATTATTAACAAAGAAACAAATGCAATTGAAACCGAAAAGGTAGATAGCATTCAAATAAAAGGAACTATAACAGATGAAAATGGAGATCCTCTACCTTTTGCAATGGTTGCATTATTTGAGAACGAAGAACTGATAACTGGAACACAGACTAACTTTGATGGAAAATATATCTTGACTTTAGTTAAAAATATAGGCTATGTTCTTGAGATAAAATATGTTGGGCTTAAAGAGAAGAAGTTTGAGGTTCCACTTGGCAGTCAAAGAGAGATTGTTGTAAATGTGGAATTTCAAGAGGAAGATTGGGAAAAAGGAACTAGCTGCTGTTTTGGATGCTATTTTGGTTCTACAATAATTGATGTATCTAACACCACTTCAGGAATCACACTTGAAGCGAATGATCTCCGAAATATGGGGTTTTAATAGTAGACATTTAGATACTAGATATTAGACGACGTCCAGCTACTAACATCTAAAGTCTCAATATCTACTAAAAACCATCCTGATACAAGGGTACCCACTACAAATTTTATTTTTATTATTTTTTGAGAAATAAAGCTTATAACTACTTATATAAAGCAAAAA
>CAZOLU010000637.1:0-1603 GCA_964580485.1 uncultured Saprospiraceae bacterium
TTCGGGTAAGTTTACAGGGGATGCCATCCAGATCAATACGCAGATGAGCAGTGTGGCTTGGGCCGAAGCGGATCTAAAATTGGATGTGAGCTTTACAATTCCTGTCATCAAAAAAGAAGTCAAAGGTTTTGTGAGTGCTGCTGCTAAAGGAGATTTGCACTGTGATGCTAATGCACAGATTGAATTAACTGCCAAAGATATGAATCTCACAGGAGATCTCAAGCAAACCAGAATTATCACAGAACATGACCTAACCCTCTACCTAACTATTCCCGACTGGATAGTAGACCTTTGGAATGGTGCAGCAGAATGGTCTTTTGGATTTCTCGATCCCATTGATGACACCTTTAGCCACAAAGTAGGCCGTCATAAACTGATGGAGATTATGGTACCTGGCTATAAATTGAATTTCAGTATGAAGTCCTTTGAATTTAGTGGTGGGGTAAATGGTAATTTTCAAGTAGTCGCAGGTAAAGATGTCAACGTATTGGTGAAAAAAATAGAGCAATATTTGCCTTGGTAAGTTGCAACTAGTACAATGTCCTGGAAGTTTTTTAATAGAGCTTTTATGGCGTAGCCCTGAAAGCGAGCTGGCATGATGCAATGCATCATAAGTGTAGGCAATGATTCCAGCTGCGAGGCGGTAAAGCCCCTCGCACAGCATTATGTAATAACTTTCAGGACAGAGTACTAGCGTATTACCCCTTGTTATAATTTAAAAGGGGTGGTACGCTCTTTCAGAAAACTACAAAAACAATCATCAAAAAAAAACGGATACCAATGAACACCCAAGAACTATTAACTGCCCTCGAACAAGCACTTAAAAACAACAGTAGTAATCAACTGGAGGAGTTGGCCAAAGCGGCGGTAATAGAGGCACCAGATCAAGCTCTAGGCTATTACTGCTTAGCAGAAGCCTTTTGGTTGCAAAATAAAGCAAATAATGCCGAAACTTGTATCGCCAAAGCTATTGAGCTAGATGCCGAAAATGTAGAATACCTCCTTCGTTTTGCTTATTTTAAAGAAGCCCAAGGCTTAGACGAAGATGCCCGACTGCTTTATGGCAAAGCCTTTGAGCTTGATCCCCAAAACGTAAAAATTGCCTTGGGTCTTGCTCGCTATGCAATTGAGGAGGCCGAAGAGTATGAGGAAGCTATTGAACTACTTGATAAAGCGATTGAATTGGTGGAAGATCAGGCCGAACTCTATCGTCTAAGGGCTCAAGCTCATATTTTAGATGGAGATGCAGAGGATGCCTTGGAAGATATTGAGCGTAGTTTGGAGTTAGAGCAACACGAAAATGCTTATGTATTGAAAGTTAATGCCTTGATGGAACAGGATGATTTTGAAGCATTACCCGAAGCTTATGAGCAGTTGATTGACTTCATGGGAGCGGAAAGCTTAGATTATCGGGTACATTATGCCAACTTCTTGCTAGGTGTTGAAGCTTATGAAAAAGCAGAAGTACAGCTTAGAGCTGCGATCGAACTTAGCCAACAGGATTTCGATCTCCCGCTTCAGGGGCTTTTGGGCTTGGCGCTAAGAGGTCAAGGCAAGTACCAAGAGGCTATTGCTGTATTTGAGGAGATGGCCAAGCATGATT
>CAZOLU010000638.1:0-1597 GCA_964580485.1 uncultured Saprospiraceae bacterium
CGAGGAATACCTTGCAGAACTGGCAGATAAAGGAATTATAAGAAAAGAAAGCTTTACAGAAGCTGAGCAATTCATCAAATTACATGGTCATTGTCAACAAAAAGCAATTGCCAGTACAGAAAGTACCAACAAGGTATTAAGTCTGCCAGAGAATTACAGGGTATCAGAAATACCATCCGGATGTTGTGGGATGGCTGGTTCATTTGGTTATTTTTCAGTTAGGTAAGGGCTATCGGACAAGCTGATAGCCCTTTTTTTATTAAAATTTCTATTAGCTATCTTTGGAGTTTGCTTTGGTCAAATAGCCTTGCCATGTGTCAGGCCAATTACTGATTTTTTGAGAAAGGGGAACAGTTGCAGACTACGAACCGCAGTACTCGACACCAGAGGATTGCCAAAAAACTGCTGAAAGAGTCGTCCCATACTCAAGCGAGTAGCAAACTGCCCTTTCCATGCTTTTTGATAGTGCTTTTCAAGGGTTTCACGATCTAGATTTCCTTTGAAATAAGATTTAACGAGCGTTGATATTATCTTGGCAGAGTGAATAGCCATTGCCATCCCATTCCCTGCCAAAGGATAAATCATCCCAGCCGCATCCCCTGACATCAACACCCCGCTTTCCACCCTAGTTTTAGCTTTAAAATAAATCTGACTAATCGCCAACTTTCGTTCAAAGATAGGTTTCCATTGATGAAAGACAGGATATAGATGAGGATTTTTAGATAAGAGTTCTCTTTCTACTCCTTCAATTCCTCCAAAATCCTTTAAATGCTGCGTTTTTATAAGATAACAAACATTGACGGCTCCTGTTTCCACTTGCGAAAGCCCACAGTAGCCCCCTTTGAAATTGTGCAAAGCCACTAAGTCTTCGGGGAAATCACCTTCATAATGACATTTTATTCCTGAATACCCCGTTTGCTCTTGAAAAAAGGCGCGCTGTAGGTTTTTATCCAGCACAGAGCGTTTACCTTGTGCGCCAATGATTAGATGCGCTTGATAGCTTCTCCCCTTTTTAGTTTCAACTTGATAACAACTATCTTGGGGATGAATTGCCAACACCTCATCTTGTAGCTGAAAATCTGCGCCAGCCTCTTGCGCCAACTCATACAGTCCCAGATCAAATTGATAACGAGAAAGACTAAAACCGCCGAGTGGAAGATCCGCAAAAATAGATTTGCCCCTAACATCGCTCAGTTGAAAACGTTGCATGGCCTTAGCAGCATAATCGAAAGGATCAAAGCCCAAAGACTTGAGGTAATCCAATACCTCCATCGACACATATTCCCCACAAACCTTATGAAAAGGATATTGTTTCTTTTCGACCAACAACACTTTTAAACCAGCCTTGGCAAGTTCTATAGCATTACAGAGTCCTGCTAGCCCACCTCCTACAATGAGGACCTCATATTTTTTAGAATATTGCATGTAGGGAAAACAACTAAGTTATTGTTTTGTTTCCTAGTAAAGAAATAGCGAAGCCATGTCCCATCAAGATACCATTATAGACCAAGAACTCTTTCAACTCACCGAAGAAGAGCAGGAGCAAATTCAGCGCAGTAAATGGCAGATCATCAAAGCCCAAATTGCTAGTTTCATC
>CAZOLU010000639.1:0-1596 GCA_964580485.1 uncultured Saprospiraceae bacterium
GTTTGCACTAGGCTTTTCAGGAGCTTTTGGGGTAGAACTACCCATCTGGCGTGATTTTACTTTTGCTATGGAAGTGAATTTTGCCTCCCGAAATTACCGCTACCTAGATAACTTATTTGTATCTGGCAACTTAAATAATCCCGATCAACGTGAATTACTCTATGGAACTTTGCAGTTTAGAGAATCTCAGCTCTGGATAGATATACCCGTGATGCTGCGATATGAGCATTATTTTAAAGATAAAAAATTGAAGTGGGTCATTCCTTATGCTTTTGTAGGTGGATCTCCTAATTTTATGCTGGCGTCCAACTTTGTGAATATCCAACGCAATACCACACGCGAACCTACTGGAGGTGGTGCCGTTGTAGGTGGTGAGCGAACTATTACCGTAGCCGGAGTGGGGCTAAATAGAGATAACCCAGATCTATTACCTCTGCGCAATATGGTTAATGTAAGTGTTTTAGGTGGTCTTGGTGCCAAATTTCGAGCAGGACGTAATTTTGTAGTGATCGAAGCACGCTACAATCGTTTTATGCTCAATAGTGTCAACCGCAACAACCGCTATTCTAATAATGAGTTGCTTTACGAATATGGCTATGTAGATAATGATTTTAGAATTGATAATTTTGCACTAACCATAGGCTTTGAGAAGTCTTTCTACAAACCACGCAAAAAACGTAGATATGACCCCATTCATATCAATAAAAAACTAGAAAAAATCATTCGCCGAGAGGAGGCTAATGCCAAACGTACCACAGATGCAGAGCTCAAACGAGAGCTAAATAGTTTCTTGCGTGAATTGAAGCGTGGGCAACCTGGTATCTTAGACGATGTCCGTAGAGGGCGAGCAAGTTCTAGGGTATTACAAGAAACTACCGACAAACTTGATGAAATTAAGGGCAACTAATCGCATTAACTCCAATACTTAATATATAGGACTATGAAATACAGACTTTCGATTTTAGCACTACTTTTGCTGTCGATGACTGCTTGTAGAAAAGATCGCATCGCTCCTGCCAACCAAAATGATGCTTTTCTCAAATATTATGGACATGTTATTGACCAGTCGGTACAGGATATTGCAAGGGTAGATGCCGATGGAGGATACCTTATCTTAGGTGGGTCCAACTCCTTTTCTACCACAGATCTCAACGATTTTTATCTTATCAAAACAGATTCTCTAGGAAATGAGCTTTGGAGTAAGCGATTCGGCGATGGGGCTGATGGCTATGAGGAGAAGGGAATGGCAATGGTACAACTGCCTGACTCTACAGGGTTTTTAATTGCTGGAAATCGAACAGAGGTAGAGATTATTGCTGGGCAACCCACCAACGGACAAACGCATATTGTGGTTTATAAGATTGACTTGGAGGGAAATATTGTTTGGTCTAAGGTCTTGATGGAAAATGAACCAGGGCATACCGCCTCTGATTTTGTTTATGATATCAGAATTACCCCAGAGGGTGGCTTTGTATTGGTGGGTGAAACTACTGGTGTTAATACCGGAAAGCCTAGTTATAGCAGTTATGCACAATGGGACCTTACCGATGTGCTTTTAATGAAATATACTGCTGATGGTACTCGTATTTTCCGCCA
>CAZOLU010000640.1:0-1586 GCA_964580485.1 uncultured Saprospiraceae bacterium
TTAATAAAATTCTAAAGATGACGAATATATTCCAGAAAATCATTGGTGATTTTAAAGACCGGAATATCGTAAATATCAAGCTCATCTCGCTCTATAAAAAAGAGCAGCAAGTCAAATGGACCCTCAAATTGTGGAAGCTTGATCGTGTAAGTCACTTGGAATAAGAAAGTTTTTGTTATTTTTGTGTGTTCATAGACTTGAAAATCTGAATTTTCAGGCAGCAAAACTACAAAAAACAAAGCAGTATTTAATTAAGTCAATCTATATTATTTCTAGTGTAGGTTGCTAAATATAAGTTAAGAGAACATGGCAGTGCAAGAAGAATGGACTGAGTTGAAAGCACAAATTGATGAGCAAAGACTACCACAACATATTGCAATCATTATGGATGGCAATGGGCGCTGGGCACAACAACAGGGAAAAAAAAGGGTGTTTGGGCATCAAAGCGGGGTAACTGCCGTTCGAGAAACTACCGAAGCCGCTGCAGAATTAGGGGTGAAATACCTAACCCTCTATGCTTTTTCTACCGAAAACTGGAATCGCCCCAAAGAGGAGGTGCAAGCCTTGATGGCTTTATTGGTGAAAACAATTCGTGCAGAATTGCCCACCCTCCATAAAAATGATATTCGTCTGCAAGCCATAGGAGACTTGATGACCCTACCAGAGGCTACACGGCAGGAGCTGCAAGAGGCTATTCAGGAAACACAGAACAACAAACGAATGACCCTCATCCTTGCACTGAGCTATAGTGCCAAATGGGAGATTGTGCAAGCCGTCAAGAAACTAGCAGGCATGGTCAAAGCTGGGCAACTCGACGTAGGGGAAATTGATGAACATTGGGTTTCCAATGCTTTGGCTACTAGTGGTATACCCGATCCAGAGTTGCTCATTCGTACCAGTGGTGAGGCACGAATTAGTAATTTTTTGCTTTGGCAAATTGCTTATGCCGAGCTGTATTTTACCAATGTTTTTTGGCCAGACTTTCGCCGCAAAAACTTTTACGAAGCTTTGATTGATTTTCAACAGCGCCAACGCCGATTTGGAAAAACTGGAGATCAAATTCAAGCAGAATCTCAAGCATAACCAAAAGCCTAGACCTTCATTATTTACTAAATAATTTTTTATCTGCGGATTTCACCCTACCTTTGCAGCACTTCTCTGCGTTATATCAAACAGAATACTTTAAGTTTGAATCAGATTAGGATTAAAATTTTGATCAAAAAATGACTACACCTTGCATGAAAAATGCTTATCTGCAATACTGCCTGATTATATTGGCATTATGTTATACTTCCACGCTTCTTGCCCAAGAACCCAACAATGCAATTGAAAACAATCCAGATACCACCCTTCCTGTTATTGAATATGGGGAACCCAAAGAATATGAGATTGGTGGAATTAAAGTAATAGGTTATGAATATACTGACCCTGCCGCAGTTATTTCTGTTTCTGGTTTGAAGGTAGGAGAAACTATTAAAATTCCTGGAGATGATATTGGAAAAGCTATTCGAAAACTTTGGCGACAAGGTCTGTTTGTAGATGTACAAATTCTACAAGAATATGTTGCAGAGGATGCTGTATTCCTA
>CAZOLU010000641.1:0-435 GCA_964580485.1 uncultured Saprospiraceae bacterium
CGTCATCATAAAACTTAAAGCGATCATCATCCTCATTATACGCCAAAGATTCGCCATCTAACCCTTTTCCAAAAATCGTAGCACCATCTGCCCAGTTTTTGCGAATTTGCTCCAGCTCGTAGACCTCTCCTTTTTTAAGGTAGATCCATTCCTCATCATTCAGCAGAGCCAGTTCTGGAAAACTATTGGCCATGGTTTTGATATTGAGGTAAGTATGATTTTGTGCCTTAACATGAGTTTTGCTATCGTCGGTATAAATCAACTTACTCTTATCCAAGGTAGCTGTAATTTCGATGACCATTGTCGCATTACTCCATTCCTCAGGATCCTCCAAATAAGATAGTCCTGCGTAATTATGACTTTTCCAACGTTGCTCTACATTCAGAAAATTCCCCTTACTGTATTCTAAGACCATCCCTCCATTATTTGCTAAAT
>CAZOLU010000641.1:445-1572 GCA_964580485.1 uncultured Saprospiraceae bacterium
TGGTGAAAGTGGTTAGGGTATCTTTAGCTTTGATTTTAAAGGCTTTGTTGGGGCGGTAGCAGGGGAAATCTGTTTTAGTTTCAAAAGATTCTGATTTATCATCAATATCTCCCAGAATTTTCCACTCGTTCGTTTCCCGATTGTAGCTATAAAAGCCTAAGTCCGCTAAGTCATCGGTTTTCTCAAATGCTATATCGTAATATTTTCCTGCTTTCACAAAAAGCTCCTCCCCATTTTGAGTTACTTTAATTTCAAACATCCCTGCCGAGTTGAAAATTCCACCATCATACTCCATTGGAATACCAGCCGCAATAAAATCTGCAGCATCTCGCATTTCGTAGTATTCAATATCAACAGCTCCTTCCACAGGTCGACCATCTTTGTGTACCAAAATATTTGCAGGAATGTTAATAGTTGTACCAGAACGCTTGTAGGTGAAACTTAGCCCTTCCGAAGCATCGAAACTCGTTTGCTCTATGGGCAAGCCCAAATTGACTACGGGTTGTGCATAATTTTTCGGCGACTGGTTTTGCTTTTTGCCGTTTTGCTCTACTCGTTTATACTTAGATTTGTCATTTTGACTAAGCTGCTGCTCCTTTTGTGCATTGAAACTAAAGACCAGCTCTACTCTACGATTTTTTGCCTTTCCACCTTCGTCAATATTTGTAGCAATAGAATCTTGATAATTGTGTCCTTCAATCTGAATTTGAGAAGGTTCCCAGCCTTTTTCTAAAAGATAGGCCTTAACCGCCCGAGAACGATTCAAGGACAATTGCTGATTGTAGGCAAGATGGCCATCGGCATCGGTGTGCCCAAGCAGTTGTACTTGATAAAACGCTTGATCTTTTTCTAGGCTTTCTAAGCTTTGATCAATGGTCTGCTTAGCTTCTGCCTTTAGTTCGTACTTTCCATAGTCAAAATAAACGGTGGCTTGCTGTGCTTGAAGCACTCCGATCCCCAAAAGGAGGAATAACATAGTGTTGAAAATCTGTCGCATTGGCTTTTGTTTTTTGGATGAAGAAGTTGAGTTTAAGAACTTGTTTTCAAAATTACAATTACAGCGTCCAGGAAATTTTTTAATATAGCTTTTATGGAGTAGCCCTGAAGGCGAGCTAGCATGATGCAAT
>CAZOLU010000642.1:0-1570 GCA_964580485.1 uncultured Saprospiraceae bacterium
GCAGGTTTATGGAACTTTCAATTAACTGCTTGATTTTCAATGACAACAAGTCTAATAACCATAACTGGTTCACCTTTGAAGCAAACTAAAAAGTCAGGTTTATCAAGTCCAAGTCCAATATCTGGGAAGGAATTGACAATTTCTTGTTCTTCCACAAAGTCACCGCCTTTTGAAGTATGCGAAACATTCCAACCCCTTTTTTCACTTTGGGTTCTAATGAAATATCTAGTTCTACTTTCAGCTCTTTTTTTTGCCATTTAGTTTTTCCCTATTTTGAGTTTCAAATTTCGTCTATTTCTGTCAGAGCGTTGGCAAAAAGCAATGTGTGCGATAGCACTCTTTGCTTGTGCGTTGGCTCTTTTTTGTATGCCGCACAACGGTCTTGGCTATGGCAAGTGCGGGATTTCAAGGCACTTAATTGTCCGATTAGCATTTAGTTTAATTTGTGTAATTACTTTCATTTTAGCTCTTTAGCCCGCATTTGCTATAGCTGATGTTACCTGCTGGCCTTATTCTCTTATTACTTTAAAAGTCTGTATTCTATCGTTCGCATTTATTTTTATGAAATAAATTCCCTCCGTTAAGTCTCCAACATAGATTTGTCTTGTATTCAAAAATGACTTGACTTGTTGACCATTCAAATTGTAGATAGCACCCTCGAACCTTGTGGAGACATCTAAATTTAAATTGACGAAGTTATTTGCTGGGTTGGGATAAATAGTAATTGGCTCAAGCAAAGAATAATCGTTATCAGTTGCCGTCAGGGTTGATGTAGGGATTCCTGTTGCATATCTCCAAATTTCAAATTGCCCCGATGTATTTATTTGATTGTAGTAAATAAAAACTTCATTTGTTCCAATATAACTTTCCGGATCAGTTCGTTTTGTGTAAGCTAAGCCATCATCACAACGCAGCATAAATCGATTATTTATATCTGGCTCAATATCTACTACCCAGACTTCAGCATCAACATAACTGGTACCTGTTGGAATTACTTTGGTCACAAAACTGATGTAGGACTTGTTATTGGCAATGAATGTTTCTGGTGAGCCAATGAAGTTAAAATTTGATGCTGGCGGTACTTCTACAGTAATTATCCGATCCCAGTATGCCCCACCACTATCTTTGTAAATACCTATGGAAGTATCGTTTAATAGCACCAAAAAAATAAGTTCACCGTATTCAGGGGCAATCCACCCATAAGGATAGGTTTTTGTATCACTGTCATTTGTTACCCGTATTTGAGACTGGGTTTCTGTATCATAAAGAAAAACTTGCCCAGCTGAAGCACCAGTTTGTTTAATATAGAAAAATTTCCGAGTGTCATCTATCCATCTGACCCCATTATCAGTACTATCAACAATGGTTTCATTGAGAGGGTTGTTAACATCTGTCCAACCAAAAACGCCATTACTTAAACTTGGTCCTTTCGAATATAAAATTCTTGTGCTAAGTGCGTCCGAAGATTTTGAGGTTAAAATTGACAGGCGAGCTTGTGATCCACTGGTAAGCGGAGTTTGTGAGACATTGGCTCCGTTTACCGTGGCTCTCCAAGCTTGAGGAACTCCAT
>CAZOLU010000643.1:0-800 GCA_964580485.1 uncultured Saprospiraceae bacterium
TCACTCAAAAGAGCCTTATCTCAGCACAAAATCCAAGGAATTTAACTGCTTTTACAATAAGAATAGGGACTTAAACTACTGACTATAAGTACCTTAAAATTTAAACATGCTCTTATTTGAAAACTTAGTAACCCAAAATCAGATTGACAATATACTTTTAAAACCCTATCTTTGAAATGCCCTATTCGAAGGGTTGTATTGTCAAATGTATGATGGTCGTTCATTGAAATAAAAGACAAAGAAAAAACCAAACAAGCTATCTTGAAAAAAATGATGGAGGCTGTTGAGGTACTTTAGTACAAAGTACCAACAATAGCTTGAGTTGTTTCTCCGCATATCTACCTTCCTGCATTCAATAATTAGGGAAGGTGTTTTTATTTAGAATGGGGGAGGGGTAATTTTTTGTAAAATTCTATAGCGCACTGGAGCGATAATCTTCCAGTTTTTGGGTTAATGCACTTCAAACAAAAAAGAGAGGCTGCCCTTTTCGACAGCCTCTCCAAAGTTTTAACTCCGATATCTAGCCTTTAGGGGCGGCTGATAATGAGTTTCTTAGTGACTTGCTCCTCTGCAACGGTCATGCGAACAAGATACATACCTGCTGGTAGATCTTTTACATCCAATACGATGTTTTCGTTTATGATGTTGTTTAGTAAACGAGTCTCGATCAACTGCCCCGTTAGGGTAAACAATTGTAGTTCCAGATCAACTGCCTCTGTAAGGTCAAAGCTAATCGTAGTTTGATCTACAGTAGGGTTAGGGAATAGATTGACATTATTTTCCAATCCAACACTTTCGAT
>CAZOLU010000643.1:810-1555 GCA_964580485.1 uncultured Saprospiraceae bacterium
CTAACCAATACAGAGATAGAATCTAAGGCCGTACATCCATTAGCATCTGTGATGCTTACAGATAGGGTTCCTGTTCCAGTTGCGGTTGAATCCGTTGAACCATTTGACCAGTTGAAGCTGTATGGAGCTGTACCTCCACTAACAGAGGCTGTAGCACTACCATTTCCGTTATCTGTAAGTACTAGTGCAAGAGCCGTAGGCTCATTGATCGTAAGAGGGCCACTAATAGCCTCACAACCGTTTACATCGGTGATGGTCGCAGTATAAGTACCTGCTGCAAGTCCAGTAAGGTTTTCGGTAGTTGCACCATTAGACCAAGCATAGCTGTAAGGAGCAGTACCACCAGTTACCGTAAGGTCAATTGCACCTGTTGTATCTCCGTTACAGAGCGGATCGGTCGCAGAAAGCGTTCCAACAACTGAAGTGCCATTGCCAACCGTAATTGGTCCTGCCACCACAGTACAGCCATTATCATCCGTAATGGTTCCAGTATAATCCCCTGCTGGAAGTCCAGTAAGGTCTTCGGTAGTTGCACCATTGTCCCAAGAGAAGGTATATGGAGCAGCACCACCCGTTACACTAACATCAATACTACCGTCATTTACACCATTACAACTGGCATCTACTACAGTATTTACCGTAGGAGCAATAGCCGTAGGCTCAGCAACCGTAATTGGTCCTGCCACCAAAGCACAACCATTATCATCTGTAATGGTACCAGTATAATCCCCTGCTGGAAGTCCAG
>CAZOLU010000644.1:0-1538 GCA_964580485.1 uncultured Saprospiraceae bacterium
GCGGCATCCGCCCGGCATCGCACAGCCGGAAGACGGTTCGCGCAGAGCAGTTCAGTCGCTCGGCGACTTCGTTGACTGTCATCAGCGGGACGGAGTTGGGCGCTGTCATGCGTCACCCCCTTCCCGCTGCTCGCCCTTGGCCCGCTCGGCAAGCAGGCGCAGCTGAGTTGATTTACCGGTGCCGTCTATTCCCTCAAATACAATAAATAGCAAATCAAAGAATACCAAAAAAAACAGAATTATGAAGATTTTATCCCAAATTACCCTTTGTCTTTTTTTAAGCCTTTTAATTCCCCAAGGGCTTTTTAGTCAGGCGCGTGTTGTCCTTAATTCAGATTTTGAACAACCACTTTTAGCCAACCCTAATACCTGGGGTTTAGTACACCACTCGGCTGTACCTGGCTGGTCGACCACCTCTAGTTCTGGCCAGATTGAGTTTTGGCGGGCACCTTTTCAGGGAGTGATTCCTCCTAGTGGTCAACAGCATATTGAGTTGAATGCCAACCAACCTGCGGACCTTTACTTTGATGCTTGTTTGTTTGATGGGGAAACCATCACTTGGTCGTTTTACCATCGTGGTCGTGCAGGTAGAGATAGTGCTCGTTTATTGATTGGTCCTTCTGGTGCTGAAGTAGAGGTACTTCGTTTTGGTACGGGCAATAATGCTTGGGTGCAGTATTCGGGTACTTTTGTCAATACTTATGGCAATACCAGCATTCGTTTCCGTTTTCAACCTATTAGTACGGCTTCTGGGAATCTTACTGTTGGTAATTTTATTGATAATGTTGAAATTACAGGGTTGGCACCTATTGTTGAGTTTGAGCAAGATCAGTATAGTGATATTGAAGCTACAGGAGGAAATCTCCCTAATCTTCGAGTGAATGGTCGGATCCCAACAGGGGGGCTCACTATTGATCTCCTGGTAACTGGAGGAACTGCTACGGGAGTGGATGATTACAACTTGATAGTTCCCTTTACTATTCCCGAAGGAGATTATGATGGCAACAGTACCATTAGTCTTTCTTCGGTTTTTAATATTGTAGATGATGCAGAGGCAGAAACCGACGAAACTATCGAAATTAGTTTGGCCAATCCTCAAGCTCCTCTTATGGTCAATGATGCTAATTGCGATGGGGTTGCCCAGGCACAGAGCACCTACACCATTCTAGATGATGATGCACTCTTTGCCGTAGAGCTCAATAGCTTTGAACTTGAAAATATAGACTGTGCTTCTAATCTTTTGCGTTGGAATACTGCGGTGGAAGAGCAGCATGACTATTTTGTGGTAGAGCATAGTACAGATGCACTCTATTGGCAAGAAGTAGATCAGGTTTGGGGAGCAGCCATAGAAGGAGCAGGTAGCGATTATGAATTTGAACACTATACCAATGCTACTCAACATTATTATCGCTTGAAAATGGTAGATCAGGATGGAATGTATACCTACAGCCCTGTGAAATATTTGGAAACAGACTGTAGCCCCAAACCTAGTATACAAATCTATCCCAATCCAGTATTTAGTAACTGATGTTACGCAC
>CAZOLU010000645.1:0-1527 GCA_964580485.1 uncultured Saprospiraceae bacterium
GTCGATATAGCCTTGTGCCTTGAGCGAAATAGAGAAGAGGAGGAGGAAAGCTCCTGTATGGACTACGGAGCTGGATAAAAATGAGGATCTTGTTTTAAGTAGGGCTTGACTGGGTTCGGGTTCGGATTTAGGTTCGGGTTCGGAATCTTCCATAAAGTTTGAATTTTGTGAAAAAATGCGTACAAAAGCTATATTGATGATAGTAAGCAATTTGTACTTTGCTAACAATAATAGTAAACTCAAGCTTTTTTCAAATAATTCCTTAATCCCCGAATTTTAACAATAACGAAAAGGGGAGGAGGCGGCTGAAAATTAGATGGAATTTGGTTTTGAGCAAGCTGAAAAAATTATAAAGAAAATCCTTTGTAGATCTACTCCGAGGGATTCAAGTGATAAAAAGTGGCTTTGCTTTTCGTAGCGTCTTGTGAGTTGGCGCCCTGCTGTGGAATAGTGCCGACCAAAGGAAGGCAGACCCGAAGGGGCCGAGCGAATAGCGAGCTATGCAACATAAGGGAGTCTCGTCTGATGACGAGACTGCCCCTAAACCTTATCATAAAGCTCCATTCTCAACTCTACCAAAAGTTGTTCAATCTCTCTTAAATTAGGTTGTTTGGGGAGTTTAGAATAACCTTTCATCTCCAGAATGACTTTAATTTTTTGCTCCGCCAATTTTAAAAGTTCCTCATACTCAAATTTCCCGTCACGAATGGCTAATAGTTCTTCCCGATTAGGTCGTTGAACGATAATTTTTCCAGTAGCTAGCAAGTCTTCTGCCATCCCCAGCAGGCGAAAAGTGTGCATCATGTTCTTACTATCATAGCTTTTGCCATGCGAAAGGGTATTCTGATAACGCTCTTCATTGCGTTTATCCACCCACTCCCAATATTGCCGATATTCTTTGCAGTGTTGAGCATAGCTATCTTTGCTAAAATGCAGATAGGCCATAGGTTCTTCTTTCTTGGGAATACTGGAAAGAATAACTTGGTTCGACTCTGCATTAGAGATGATGCCTTTATAGCCTAAATCTCCATTGGGATCATAAAAAAGGGCGTAGAGGTCTTTGATGTGGGCGATGTTGACCAACCCGCATCGATCTGCTTGATAGCCTTTGATTTCCAACCACTTGAGTAGAGGGATAGATCCTTGCCTATGTGTAACATAGCAGAAGTGCAGTACCGTTTTGCGCTCTGGTTCTACTGGAATGACAATTTTTTTATTGAGTCCTCGAGCTTTTTTGACTTGAGAACGAGCGTAGTTGACAAAGGTCTCTGCAGCTTCCTGAGAGAGGAAAAGCTCGGGCTTGATCTTTTCGAAAATCGGATGTTTATAAATGATATGGTATTCCGCTACATTGAGCATTTCCAGCAGATTGGGGTTGTTCTTACTCAGCAGTTCGATAAATCGACCCAATTCATAAAAAACGGTATCATTGGTTGCATCATTAACCTGAGGAGTATAGTTCAAGCCAAAATAATTTGCTTTGGGCAGGATAAATACCCCCTTGATATCCGTATCGGAATGGGGGAG
>CAZOLU010000646.1:0-1520 GCA_964580485.1 uncultured Saprospiraceae bacterium
CCAACGCCAGAGTCCCCAAAAGACGAATAGATCAATAAGGATGAAGATAATCATCAGGATGCGCAGGGGGCGCACGGTTAGGTTGAGGGAAACGGCATGAATGCTCGCTGTATTTTTACGTAGCTTTTGAGTACGAGTGAGCATTTTATCGCAGTATTCCTGTAGCTCATCGCTAGAATAAGCCTCAGGAACTCCCTCGCTAATTTTGATAGTAGCCACCGCTCGCTTGCTGCTGCGAGTGAGCGTTTTGGTGGCCATGTTGCCAATCCAATCGCCAATAGGCCATAGCTTTCGGCGGATGAGTTCTCGTATAACCGGTACTACAACAACCAAACGCACCACCCGCAACCACTCGGCTAGGCTTGGAAGCTTTTTATTGCTAGGCACTGCCACTCGCCCCATTTTCATATCTCGTATGATTTCATCAATAGTTTGCAAGGTCGACTCAAAAAGATTTTTGCTATGATCGGTCAGATTCCAGGCAATAAAAAATGCCCCAACGACCAAGCCGGTGAGCAGCCCCAGTAAAACAGCAAGTAAAATCCAGATACTCCCGAGCCAATAGCTTAGGGGTAAAATCCACCAAATGCCCAAGTAAAGCAAAGCTCCAGTCAACAACAATGGCCAAATAATCAGGTGTAAAAGAATCGTAAAAGGAGCCTCGATAAAGCCCATGACACTATCGACCAGAAGATCCGTTCGATATTCTTCTAGATCAACACCAGTTTGATCTTTAATTTCTGTTTTTGCAATTCTTTGTGGTGGGGGTACTGCCATACTTTGTAGTAAACCTCTATAGTTTGAAAATGTATAAGACTAAAATAATGCTTTTTGTTTAAAGTCGAAACTCCTCAAAAATAAAAATGGTCTACTGTTTGCTTTGTAGCCTTAGAAACCTAAGTTTCTTCATATTTTCTTAATGCTCAGAGCTGAGTTTCATTTGACATCTAGTCGAAATTCCTTTACTTTTGTGCAGAGACCAAACAAAACACTCACTCCCTCATTTTCTCACATTTATTCCATAAAACTATGAATCTCTTAATTAGTTTAATCTGTTCTTTTTTATTATTTCCTCAAGAATTTGAATTAGTTCATTTTTCTGCTCAGGAAAAGGATCAAAAAATTCATCTCAAATGGGAGCTGAGTAGTAATACCAATGTAGCTTATTTCAAGTTGGAGCGTTCCTTAGACAACATCAACTATGAAGTCATTGAGCGCATCTCGGCTAGTGAAGCCCTAAGTTATAAAAGTGTTGATGCACATCCTAGGCAAGGAGATTTGTATTATCGCCTTCGTTTGTACAGCAAAGACGGTCAAAACTTCAGCTCTGATCCCATCCATATAGAAACCGGAAAAGGAAAGACCGTAAATATTCCTACAGGTGCAAAGTGGAGAAGTGATGACTATCATTATGAATAATTGCTTTTCCTAAAATATAACTGCACCTATTTTCGAAGCCTAAAGGATACAGTAAAATTCATTGAGTTTCAACTGGTCTACGGTTTTATATTTCCTAAAGT
>CAZOLU010000647.1:0-1511 GCA_964580485.1 uncultured Saprospiraceae bacterium
GAAGAACACCGGCGCGCCGGCGTGCCAGCCAGTATCAAGCTCGCACAAGCCATTTTGGAATCGGGCTATGGCCGTAGCACTTTAGCTCAGAAAGCAAACAATCATTTTGGTATTAAGTGCGGCAATGACTGGAAGGGTAAAACCTATCGCCATCGATCTGCCTGTTTTAGAGCATACAAGTCTGCCGATGAGAGTTTTATCCAGCATTCCGACTTTCTTAAAAATCGCTCACATTATGCTGATTTGTTCAAACTTGAAGTGACCGACTACAAGGGCTGGGCCAAGGGGCTACGCAAAGCAGGCTATGCTACCGACCCCAAGTATCCAGGTAAACTGATTGAGCTGATTGAACGCTACAAACTTTATCGCTACGACCAGTAGCACTACTTAAAGATGAGACCTTCATTATGCCATTGCCAGGTCAAGCTTTTTTTTCCAGAAGTTTGATGGACAGTTGGTAGGTGTAGCATAATTCGGGGCGTAGACAAGTGCATTTTCACTCCATCGCCCTCTGTATGTATGCTAAAATGATCCGCCCCCATCTCAAACTTTGCCTCTGGAGCACGCTCTTGCATCCGAGCAACAAAATCTTCCTTTCCTACAATACGCTGCATGGTCGTATTCCTCCAAGATTTGTCATTCTGTTGTTCAAACAAAAACAGATGAAAAGACTCTTCCAGGGTACTATCTGCGTTTAGATCCCTTCTTTTTTCATGCACTATCGCCAACACTATCATGGAGGGAAAATAAGTAATCAACTGAAATTCAAATCCTAGTGCTGCTTCATAATCTAAAGTAGAAACTGTCCAATCTTTGAAACGTACTTTAACATTCTGAAACTCCAAAACCTCTCGCTCCCCTAGTAAAAGTCCAGAAGGGAAATAAGCATCAGCCCCCTGATCTAAATAAAAAGCAGCAGTATTAAGGTCCTGGATAAAGGGTAATCCTTCTCGATAGCTTGGAAGTCCCAGGCTTTCTTGTAATACAGGATATAAAGTGTTCACGAAGCCCACAGTTTGCTCCACTGGTGGATTGATCTGGGTTTGGAGTCTTAACTCAAAGAAACCATGAATCCCCTCTCCATAGTAGTTGCCTTCTAGTTTCCCAAAAACGTTAGGAGCCAACCTCATGGTTAAAAATCTAAAATTTGAGCGTGGATCTGCACAGTGAATCGTCCAGAAATGCCCTAGGAAGTTGTACGCTACCTCCAACTCAAAGCGTTTTTTTTCATTGGTGTTGATGGCATAACCCTTAGTTTTCCCTAGTTGATCTTGATCTAATACCACATAAAGAGGTTTACCTGCCAAAATTCCGTAGTAGACCTCCATTTTCTGCGCCTCTAGATTTCCTCCCAAGCCTAAAATCAAAATCAACCCTATAAAAAATCGCATGGATATAATATCTTTTTAGTTTTCAGATAGGCTTTGGTTCCTTAAATAGAAACATAGCCACTTTACAATCAATTAACAACAGCCTACACGGTGCACAAAACTCCGAAACGCTAGATAGAC